>NZ_JADNEM010000026.1:0-47295 GCF_015552275.1 Holdemania sp. 1001302B_160321_E10
GAGAATAGCTATGCCTGCCATAGTGAACGTAGCTCGTTGCCAGGTTCTCCGGTTCCCTTTCTCAGGGAGCCTTTTTTTGTTTCTCGCTGGATTGATCCGAAAAGGGGGAGGAAGCGGTTTGTTCCGTTGAGGAAATCCGGAAGCGCTGGAATGGATTTCCATGCATATTGAATCAAGGATTCATAAAATAAAAAAATTCTGTGTTCTTTTATTCTGCTTGAACAAGACAAAGCCAGCCTGTTCTGTTACAATAGGAACAGAGGTGATAACGTATGAAAATGGGAACGATTGGCACAGGAATGATAACGGAGTGGTTAAATACCGCATTTCAGGACAATGGTTTGGAATGCACGGCGGTTTACTCCCGCAAAGAAGAAACAGGAAGACGTTTAGCTGACAAATACAACATGCCGAAGGTCTATACGGATCTGGATGCGATGCTTCATGATGAAGAACTTGACTGTATCTATATTGCTTCACCCAACAGTCTGCATTATCCGCAGGCAATGCGTGCTCTGGAGGCAGGGAAAAACGTAATTTTGGAGAAACCGTTTGTTTCTACGATTGAAGAATGCCGGACCTTGATCGACACGGCGAAGAAACATCATCGCTTCTTATTTGAGGCCATTACGGTTCCCTATAATCCGAATTATCAGAAGATTAAGGAACGCATCGGCGATTTAGGATCGCTCAAGATGGTTCAATGCAATTTTTCGCAATATTCAAGCAAATATGACAAATTCAAGAATAATGAAAATCCGAATGTTTTCAATCCGCAGTTCTCCGGCGGGGCGCTGATGGATATCAATATTTACAACGCCCACTTCATTATCGGCTTGTTCGGCGCTCCGAAAGCGCTGCGCTATGTTCCGAATATTGCGGCCAACGGTATTGATACCTCAGGCATTCTCGTCTTTGACTATGACGGCTTCCTGGCCTGCGGCATTGGCTGCAAGGATTCTGCCAGCGAAAATATCTGCCAGCTGCAGGGCGACAATGGATATATCGTCGTTCACAGCGCCTCTTCCATTTGCGCCAAAGCGGAAGTCTGGCTGAAAGGGGCGAAGGAACCGGAAATTATTGACTTGAACGAAGGTCAAGGCGGCCATTACTTTGAAGTGAAGAATTTCAAACAGATGATGGAAAACGAGGATTATGACGGCTGTTATCGAATGCTGGAATATTCCTGTCAGGTTATGGAACTGGTTCACAAAGCTCGCTTAGAAGCCGGCGTCCGTTTCGCTGCCGATCAGAAATAAAGTTGCATTCATCCCTGGCAACAGGGATTTTTTGTTTGGCGGACGTACAAAAAAGCTTTGTTTTCAGATGTCCTTCTGCTTTCTGTGGAAAAACAGGTCGGAATACGATACAATAGAAGCCAGATGTGAGCCAGAAGGGATTCCTTCTCTTTTTAAGCCGGACTTGAAATGGATGGAGGCTTCGGTTCAGGAATAGAATAAACAAACGGGCTGTATTTTCAGTCTGCCGCATGCCCGTTTCATTCAGAAAGCATAAAGCAAATGAGGGAAATCCTATGGGAGGTATAAGATGACTGGAAGAACAAAAATAATCCGGAAACCATCGCCCTGGCCGATCTTGATCGGAGCTTTGGGGTGGGTGATCGTCTGTCTGATTCTGCCGATGATCCAGCTATGGCATTATCTGATCGCGCTGGTAGCTGGCGGCGGCGCCTATTTTATCGCCCGAAAACGAATTCCGGATCAGGAAATTGAGGTGGCAATTCCGTTGACGCCGTTAGAACAGCAGCAGCTTCAGCAGCTGGAAGCCGCGCGGGCAGCGCTAACCGGTCTGCAGCAGGCATCCGCGAAGATCGACGATCCGGCAATGACGCAGGATCTGCATAAAATTGATTCTGTCTGCCGTCAGATTGTAGACGAAATGGAACAGCAGCAGCGATTTAATGATCAGGCCCGGCGGCTTGTAGATTATTATCTGCCCATGCTGACGAAACTGCTTCTGAACTATGACGAACTGGAAGCAGATCCGCTGCAGACGCAGAACATCCAGCATTCCCGCGAGAATATTAAAAAAACGGTAAAGCTCTGTGCAGAAGCCTTTGTTAAACAATGGGATGATCTACATGAGCATCAGTCGATGGAAATTCAGGCTGACAGCGACGTTCTGGAAACGCTGTTGGTTAAACAGGGACTTGTATCTCCGGGCGCGAAGGAGGGCAGACGATGAAAATGAATCAGAAAACCGCGCTGCTTCTGGCAATTCTGCTGGTGATCGGCAGCGCCTGGGGGAAAGCACGGCTGACGTTTTGCTCCATGCAGAAGCAGCTGGACGTCATCTATACGGAAGGGATTGATCGTGACGGACAATCTATTGCCCAGGACGTTAAGGAAAAACAGAAGACCGCGCAAAATTGCGTCACGGTAGCCCGCCGATATGATTCCGCAATCAAGGCTTCCCTGATCAGCGCCGTGGAAAGCGCTGCCGACGGGTTGGATCAGACCGGGTCGATGAGCGAGTGTCAGCGGTGGGAGAAAAAACTCGACACGGCGTTTACGGCGCTGACCCGCGCGCTTTTACAAGCGCCGCTTACGGAGAAGGATGAGCAGTACGTCATTGGATTTATGGCGGATTATCTGGCCAGTCAGGATCGGATTGAACGAGATCCTTATCATGAAAAAGCGGCGGCCATGCAACAGAATACATCCGGCTGGTTTCCGTCGCTCTTACAGAAATTGACGGCCAGCTCTCTGGATATTTATCAAATTGGAGGATAGTGTATGAAAAAGCTCGCACAGGGACTGATCGCCTTTCTGGCAATGATCGCGGTGAGCGTCTGGACCGTCAGCGCCTTTACTGTACCGCAGCCGTTGGAAAACTTCTATGTTGCTGACTATGCCAATGTGATCAACAGTCAGGATGCGGAGGCAATCCGCACCATGAATAAAAACCTCGAAGCCCGAAATGGATCGCAGATCGTTGTCGCAACGTTTGATTTTCTGGATGGCGAGGCGATCGACGATGTAGCGTATGACCTGTTTAATGGCTGGAAAATCGGCAGTGCTGACGATAACAACGGTGTGCTGCTGGTTTTGGCGATTGGGGAAGAAGATTATTACTGCCTGCAAGGCAAGGGGCTTGAGAAAACATTGCCGACTTCAGACATTCAGACAATTCTGGATTCCACGCTGGAGCCGGAATTTGCGGCCGGCAATTACAGCAGCGGTGCTTTGAAAACCGTGCAGGCGCTGGCGCAGCGGTTGGAAAAAACAGCGGGAACACCGGTATTGGATCCTTCACAATCCCAGGGCGGAGGCGGGAGCGCGCCGCATTCTGCGCAATCCGCGTTCAGCTTGTTTGCCATGATTCCGTCGATCTTTTTTATGATTTTCGTTTTTGTTATCGTCATTGTGGTTTTGTCCGTATTTACGCCGCGCCGCCGTCATTACTATGGCGGTCCGGTGTTCCGTCCGCGTCCGCGGCGTTACTATGGTCCGCGCCCGCGCCCGATGGATCCTTGGGGACCGGAACGCCGTCCGCGCGAACCGCGTCCGACGTATCGTTCCCATTCCTCAACCCGCAGTTCCTTCGGCGGGGGATCTGCTTCCCGGTCTTCCGGCGCTGGCCGCTCTTTCGGCGGGGGCATGAATCGCGGAGGCGGCGGAGCCAGCCGCGGAGGCGGAGCGGGACGCCGAAAGTAAAAGCAATCGCAGGGGTTTCACAATCGGTTTAACAGGTTTAAGGCAAAGGCAAGAATCAAACTGCTTCTGCCTTTTTCATTTTACGCCAAACCAAGACCGCTTCTGATCATCGCCGCGGTCTTTCTTTTCTCGATCCTGCTTTGACGTCATGGCCTTGATCAGGGGTGTTCGCGAACTGAGATGTCCCATGCCAAAGATCTGGATTTTCCGACAGCCGGCGCTTCTGATTGCCGTGAGCTGTTGGAAATCGTGAAGAAAATCGGGTTTCTAACCATTCTTTTGTATTTTCAGCGCATAGTCCTCCCTATTTTCGGCAATCCTGTTACAATAAAGATAGAGAAGGGCAGAAGACCCTGGAAAAGGAGCGGAATTCTTATGAAGGACAGAAAAATCGTCTTGGTCGGCACAGGCTTCGTCGGAATGAGCATGGCTTATTCATTTCTAACAACAGGCGGAATTGATGAACTTGTCCTGGTGGATGTCGATGAGGAAAAAGCGATTGGAGAAACCATGGATTTGCAGCACGGCTTACCTTATGCCCGCAACAAGCTGGTCATCAAAGCCGGCGGCTATGAAGAGTGCGCGGATGCGGAAATGGTCGTCATCACGGCCGGAACAGCCCAGAGGCCTGGCCAGACCCGTCTGGATATGACGGCGGTCAACACGAAAATCATGAAAAGCATTACGGAAAACATCATGGCTTCCGGCTTCAACGGAATTCTGTTGATCGCGTCCAACCCGGTCGATCTGATGACCTATGTCGCTCAGCAGGTTTCCGGCCTGCCGAAAAACCGCGTCATCGGCTCCGGAACCATTCTGGACACGGCCCGGCTGCGCTATTTAATGAGCGAATATCTGGGCATATCGACAAGCAACATCCACGCCTATATCATGGGCGAGCATGGGGATTCCAGTTTTGTGCCATGGACGCACGCTTACATCGGATGCAAAAATCTGCTGGAAATGCTCGATGAAAATCATCGCGACCTGCAGGATCTCAACGAGATCTATCATCAGGTTCAGCAGGCTGCCTACGAGATCATCAATCGTAAGAAATCCACCTATTACGGCATCGGCCTGTCTTTGAACCGATTAGTCCGGGCAATTCTGGATGACGAGCACGTCATTCTGACCGTTTCCTGTTATCAGAATCAGGAATATGGCCAGGAAGGACTGTATATCGGCGTGCCGGCGATCATCACGCGTGCCGGTGTAGAAACGATCATCAAGCTGAAACTGAACGAAGTTGATCAGGGCAAATTCGATGCCAGCTGCGAAACGTTAAAAGAAATTATCAGTTCGACGATTACGCCGATCCTGGGCTGATCAACGAAGCCGCAGCGCGGCGGTGAATTCAGACAAGGAAAAGTCAGCTGCAAAAAGAAAATATGGGAGCTACTGGCCCATATTTCTTATTTTAACGGCAGCGGCTTTGATATTTTAACAGGAAGGGCAGGGCTGTCAAAAGCATGACTTATCAACTCAAAACGAAGGGCGGGAGGACATGAAATCAGCGGTATTGGCAGGATTGAGAACCCGGGAAACGGATCAAAGCTGGGCGCAGAAACTGGATGAAGCGGCGCTGCTTTGTGAGGCTTGCGGGATTGAGGTCAAAGCGCGGCTGACGCAGAAAGCGCTGAAAGGACATCCGCGGACCTTGATCGGTTCGGGAAAAGCGGCGGAACTGAAGCAAAGCTGCGAAGCGCAGGGCGCGGAGGGCGCAGTGTTTGTCAACGAACTGACAGGGATTCAGACGCGGAATCTGGAACAGGAAATCGGCTTGCCGGTCATAGATCGCAGCGCGCTGATCCTGGAAATCTTTGCACGGCGTGCCCGCACGCGCCAGGCTCATCTGCAGGTGGAGGCAGCGCGGCTGGCCTATCAGCTGCCGCGCCTGATCGAAGGTCAGATCCATGCCGATCAGCAGCAGGGCGGGGGCGTCCGCAACCGCGGGGCTGGCGAAACCCGGCTGGAACGCTCACGTCGGACGATTGAAAAACAAATCCGGGATATCCGCGTGGAACTGGAGCAGCTGAAGCTTCAGCAAGCTGTCCAGAGCCGTCGGCGCCGTTTGAGCGGCTTGCCGCGGGTGTGTTTGATCGGTTATTCCAACGCCGGGAAATCTTCGCTGATGAATGCGCTGTTGTCCGTGCGGTCTGTGGCGCTGGCAAAGCAGGTCACAGCCGTCGATCAGCTGTTTGCGACGCTGGATTCCGCGACCCGAAGGATTAAGCTGGCAGGCCGGGCAGAGATTTTGCTCAGTGATACCGTCGGTTTTGTCCGCGATCTGCCGGATTTTCTGCTTGATGCTTTTGAATCCACGCTGCAGGAAATTCAGGAAGCAGATCTCTTAATCGAAGTGATCGACGCTTCCGATCCGCAATGGGAGATTCAGCATGAAATTGTCATGCAGACGCTGCGCCGTCTGCATGCCCTGTCTATCGAACGGCTTACAGTTTACAACAAGGCGGATCAAATCCCGCAATGGGAACGGCAAGACGGCATTCTGTTGAGCTGTCTTACCGGTCAGGGTATGGATGCCTTGATCGGCGAACTGCTTGTCCGGCTGAATCTGAGCGCGTCGCTCAGCCCGGAAATAGGGGATGAATTTTCAGCGCAAGTAGGCTATAATGAGGACGAAAGAGGAGAGTAAACCATGGTGAATGAAAAAAAACTGGAAGCGTTAAAACAATATTTACAACAGTGCGTGGAAGAGGGCATCTTCCCGGGCTGCAACTGCGCCGTGATCACGAAGGATGACAAGTGGACATGCAGCGTCGGTTATAAACAATTAGTCCCGGAAAAAGAAGCGAATGGTCTGGACACGATCTACGATCTGGCGTCGATATCCAAGGTGCTCGTCACGACGACCTGCATTCTCAAGCTGATTGAGGAAGGCACGATCACTTTGAAAACCAAGATTGCAGACATCCTGCCGCAGTTCGGCCAGAAAGAGCTGACGATCAAGGACTGCATTACCCACAGTTCAGGCTTGCCGGCGGATATCAACGGCTATAAGCAGATGAAGGACGATGCAGAAATGATCGAAGCGGTGTGGAAGATGGAACTGGAATACCCAACCGGAACGCAGGTGAAATATTCCGACGTCAACTTCATTCTGCTGGGCTTAGTCATCGCCAAGCTGAAGGGCAGTCTGGACGGCTATGCGAAGCAGGTCATGTTTGATCCGCTGGAAATGAGCGAAACGGGTTACCGGCCGGACGCTTCCCTGCGTTTGCGCTGCTGTGCGGAAGAAGTGATGGAAAGCCGCGGCGGCGTAGTGCGGGGCGTCGTGCATGACGGCAAGGCGTTCAAGCTGGGCGGCGTCAGCGGCCATGCGGGCGTGTTCTCGACGCTGGAAGATATTTCGCATTATATCACCATGCTGCTCAACGACGGCGTTTACAAGGGAAAGCGGTTTTTCAGCAAACGCACGATAGAATTGCTTCAGAAATGCCAGACCGTGGGATTGAACGAAAAACGCTCAATCGGCTGGGTGCTCTCCGATCCGAATTATGCGTTGGGCGATTACGCCAGCGATGCCTGTCTGTATCACACCGGATTCTCCGGCCCCTCGATCATCGTCGATTTCAAATTGGGAATCGGCGTCGTGACGCTGACCAACCGAGTTCATCCGTCCCGTTCCAACACTAAAATCCTGACTGCCCGGAACAATATTCATAATCTGGCGCTGCAGGCGACCGACGACATTTTGTGATGTGATGTGAAAATCGCGCAGAGTTAAAAATTCACGGTATAATAAGGATGTTGGAAAAAGAAAGGAAGCTCTTCTGTGAAATCAAAAGTGCTGAAAATTCGCAATCTGCCACAAGAGATGCAGGTGCTCAACGAAGTCAAGGTCAAACCGATCGGATCCCTGTTGGCGTTGATGCTGGTTTCCGGAGTTTTCATCATTTCCGGATCTTCCATCGCGATTGTGGGCGTCGTCCTGCTTGCGATTTCTTCGTATGCCCTGATCGTGATGCCGGACCGGATTTTAATGCAGTTTACCGATGAGTTTCTGGTTCTTTACAATCGGAAAAATCGTGATGAATGTATGTTGATTTATTGGGAAGAAATTCTGCTTTGGCAATATCAGAAACATAACAACGAAGATCAGCTGTGGCTGCAGCTGACCGACGGCCAGACGGAAACGATTGAATGCTTTAACCGCAATAAGATCGTACCGTATTTTAAAATCTATGCGAAAGGAAAAGAACGGCAGCTGAAGCCGGCGCGGCGCCGGCGCTCTGCTGTCAGTTCCCGGCAGAAAATATGAAATTTACGTTTAATCATTTTAACTTCAACGTGCTGAACATGCAGCGCTCGCTGGAATTTTACGAAAAGGCGCTCGGCCTGCACATCGCGCGCCGGCATACGGCGGCGGACGGCAGCTTCCAGCTGATCTATCTGGAGGATGACCTGGGTCATTTTCAGTTGGAATTGACGGAATTGAAAGACAGAAAAGAAAAATATGATCTGGGAGAAGGGGAGTTCCACCTCGCCTTTACAACGGATCACTTTGAAGAAGCCCATCGTGAACATCAGGAAATGGGCGTGATCTGCTTTGAAAATCCAGGCATGGGAATTTATTTTATTGAAGATCCGGATGGCTACTGGATCGAAATTGTACCGGCTAAAAGATAAACGTCTCTCTTTTAGCAACGTGGGGAAAACTCTGTTTCACGGGACGATTGAACCTCTGGAATAAAGATTGGACTTCGCCGTAAACCACAGAGAGAAAGACCGTTTTTTCGAAAGTCATCAGCGCCGTTAAGCGGATGATCGAAGAAAGCGGTCTTTTTTGTCCAGACAATTTAGAACGTTTAAAACGGCTTGAAATGCTAAAAGATTTTTGAAATTGCAAAGGATTAAAGCGGGGGAAACAGAAGAGCGGGACGGCGCTGAACTTTTCTTTTCAGGCTGATCCGGAAGTGGAAACCGCCTGAGTTACCCGTAAGCAAGCGGAATGTGATATAATAATTCCAATGGTGGTGAAGCGCATGGAGAAGGAAGAACTGCAGGAAAAAATCGTCCATCCCGAAATTGTCGCGGAAGTGGAGAAAAAAATGCTCAGCGAAACTGAATTTGAGGATCTGGCTTTATTGTTCAAAATGTTTGCCGATCCGACCCGTTTAAAAGTGCTGAAAGCCTTATTTGAACGGGAAATGTGCGTGGGTGATCTGGCGGTGCTGCTCAAGATGACGCATTCCGCCGTATCGCATCAGCTGGCTTCGCTGAAGAAAACGCGGTTGGTCCGCAGCCGCAAGGATGGCAAAGTGGTGTACTACTCGCTGGATGACGATCACATAGAAGAAATATTCCAGAAAGCTCTGGATCACGTTCGCGAATAATGAAGTGGGCAGCGATTGACTTCGAAACCGCGAATCCCTCGTCGATGAGCGCCTGCGCTGTGGGACTGACGGTGTTCGATGAGGGGGAGATGGTGTTCAGCGGGAGCTGGCTGATCCGGCCGCATCCTTACTACGACGAGTTCTATCCTTCATTTATTGAGATTCATGGCATCACACCTGATCAGGTGGCGGACGCTCCCTTTTTTCCTAAGGTTTATGAGCAGCTGAAACCGTGGCTGGACGGCGGCGTGTTGTGCGCGCATAATGCCGGTTTTGATATGAAGGTGCTGGCCAGCTGCTGTTCGCTGTACCGGCTGGAGCTGCCGGATGCACCGTATTTCTGTACGGTGAAGTTAAGCCGTAAGGTTTATCCCTATCTGAAACATCACCGGCTCAACGACGTCTGCGATTATATGGGAATTCAGCTTGATCACCACGACGCCGGCAGCGACGCCCGCGGCTGTGCGCTGATCGTTGCGAATACGATGAATCTGATGCAGATCTATGAGCCGCTAAAGCTGGCCGAGGCATGTCAGATTCCAGTTGCTAAAATTCTCGATTAGTCTGTCTGAGCCTGGGGACAGACTTTTTTCATTGACCGCCGGATCTGTTGCCGCAGGAATTTTAGAGAAAGGTGAAAAATAAATGGATTATCCAAAACAAGCGCTGGGCTTTATGCTCAGACAAAACCGGCTTGACCAGAATCTGTCGCTGCGTTCCCTCGCTGAGCGGACAGGAATTTCGGCCATGTATTTAAGCGATGTGGAAAACGGCGTGCAGCGGCCGGCAGAGTACACGCTGCGCAAGTTGTTCAGTGAATTGGCACTGCCCTATGATCCGGCATTGGTCTGGCTTCCGGATTTCAGTCTGGCGCCGCTTTATCAGGCGATTCTGGATTACCGAATGGACCGGCGCGACGTGGTCTTTGAAGATTTATGCAGGAAGCGCGAAACTTTATCAGCCAGCTGTCATTATGCTCAGCTGCTGTTGGCGGAATGGATCGTCCGGATCAGCCGGGGTGAAAACCGGACTGGGGAAGTCTTTGCCTTGCGGGAGGTGCTGGAAAAGGCCGGTTCAGCTCTGACGCTTCAGGATCAACAATGGTATCGGCTTTACCGCGGCATTCATCATAAAGCCCTGGATGAGGTGGAAGCCGCGCAGTCGTGGTTGATCCGTGCTGAAGCTCTGGGGCAGGATGAAGGCGCGCAGGCGTTGATCCGCTACCATGAAGCCGACTGTCTGATGCGTCTGCAGCGGCCGCAAAGCGCGCTGTTGATGAATCAGCGGGCGCTGGATCAGTTTTCACGCAATGGCTATTTTGTCCGGGCAATCCATACCCGGATTCATCAGGCCGATCTGTTTTTAAATGATGAACCGGAGACTGCGCAGACGTTGGCGCTGCGGGTTCGTCAGGAAGCCGAGCGATTTCAATGCCCGGAAGTTCAGCTGATGGCTGAGGAACGCCTCGCCCTGGCAGCTTTGCTTCTGGATCAGCCGGAAGCAGCGCTGGCGCATGCCCAGGCTTGTGCGGCGGTGATTCATCGGCCGCCGTTATTGATTGCCGGCGCGGTGGCCGCCTGGCTTTGTCATCAACAGGAAGCGTGTCTGTTCTTTTTAAGACGGATGAAGGAAGAAGTTGAGCGCAAGCATCAATCAGACGCTACGCTGCGCTGGCTCATGGCGTTGATCAATGAGGACGCAAAGCAGCTTGTGGAGCTCAGCTTACAGCCTGATCCGCTGGCCGGAGTGCTGCGGAAAAAACTGGTGCAGCTGCGGTTTCAGGCATTGGTCAGATTGCAAGAGCACGATCTGGCCTGTCAGCTGATTCAGCAAGCACGTCTGTAAGCTGACGCTGCCGGCTGGCTTTCCTTCCGGAACTTTGAAATAATGAACGCAGACGAATGGTCAGGGAGGGATACAGAATGATTCGATGCGTCATGCTTGATCTGGACGGGACGCTGCTGCGGAAGCAGGGCCAGAAAACCGCAGGGATCAGTGAGGAAAATGAGCTTGCTTTACAGCGCTGGCAGGATGCCGGCGGCTTGGCGGGGATTGCGACCTCGCGTTCGGCCGGGTATATTCAAAATTACAGTTTACGAAGATGGGCCGCCGTCGTTGGCTGGAATGGAGCGGTAATCGAGGTGGGAAACAGCCGCCGGCTGCATCTTTTACCAAAGCAGGATGAAAGTCAGCTGTGGAAAATTTCAGGGGGTGACCAACGGGAAAATCGGGTGGCCATGGTCACGCCGGACAACGACTGGCTCATTTACGATGAACAGTTGCCGCTGGTTCGCGAATATTGCGCAAATCCACGGGGCTGGATTCAGGATCATCGTCGAGTTCGTTTATGGGATCCGCAGCGCCCTGATGCAAAGCTTGCCATGATTCTGGCGGTGTATCCTGATGCATTGGCGGCCCAGGCTGTGCGACTGCGGGTGTTGGCGGTGAACCGGGGGCTTAACGTCATTGAAACCAGTGCCCGCACCTTGATGATGGTCAGCGCGGGCGTGGGTAAAGCCCGGGGAATTCTGGAGGCTTGCGGGGAATTGGGCTTACGGCGGGAAGAAGTAGCGGTGATCGGTGATGACCGCAACGATCTGCCGTGTTTCCAGACCTTTCCTTACAGCTTCTGTATGGCTGGGGCGGAACGTGAAATCCGCAAACAGGCCCGCTGGACCGTGGAATCGGCAGCGGAAGCGCTGGCGGTGATCCGGATGGAGAACCAGCGCCGCCTCTGAGTCTGGCTTGCAGGCGGCGGAAGGAATCGTTCCGCGTTATTGCCATTATGCTTCCTTTGTTTTTGACTCTGTATTCTGTAAGCGGCACAGGACATTGCCGCTGCAGGCGCGAATTCTGTCAAATATCGCTTGTCTTCATCCCGCCGGACTCTTATAATGAAGAACAGGGAAAGGGGTTGGCAGAAATGACCTTAGAAGAAATCATTCAGGAAGCAAAGAAAAAATCGCCGAAGTGCCGGGTTTGTCCGGTATGCAATGGCCTGGCCTGCAAGGGGGAAATCCCGGGCCTGGGCGGGAAAGGCAGCGGAAGCACGTTTATCCGCAATGTGGAAAAGTTAAAATCCGTCCGGATTCAGATGGACGTGTTAGTGGAAAACAAAGAAATTGACACGACGTCAACGTTGTTCGGTCATACCGTGGCGCTGCCGGTGTATTGCGCACCGGTGGCCGGAATTAAGAATAACTATGGCGCTGAGATGACGGAGGAAGAATACAACAAAGCGACGGTCGAAGGGTGTCTGGAAGCGGGAACGCTGGCCTTTACTGGCGATGGCATCGACATCGACAATCTGTTCGCCAAGCCGCTGCAGGCGGTGCTGGATCACGACGGCATGGGCATCCCGACAATCAAGCCATGGTGCGAGGAAGGCGTGCAGGCGCGGATCGAGCGGTTCAAGGGACATCAGGTCTTCGCGTTAGCGACCGATGTCGACGCGGCCGGTTTGGTGCTGCTGCGCAAAGGAACGACGCCGGTGGTCAACAAGAGCGTGGCGGACTTGAAGAAAATGAAGGAAATGGCGGGCGGCATTCCGCTGATCGTCAAGGGCGTGCTGACTGTGGAAGGGGCGCGCAAGTGTGTCGAAGCCGGAGCGGATGCGATCGTTGTCAGCAATCATGGCGGACGGGTGTTGGACGACGCGTTAGCGACGATTGAAGTCCTGCCTGAAATTGCGGCTGCGGTTAAGGGTCAGATCACGATTCTGGTCGACGGCGGTTTCCGGACGGGATTGGATGTGTTTAAAGCGCTGGCCCTGGGGGCAGATGGCGTGCTGATCGGCCGGCCGCTGGCCTTGGCCGCCGTTGGCGGTGGTAAAGAAGGCGTACGATTAACGTTGGAGAAGATCCGCAGCGAGCTGCGCGAAACGATGATCATGTCGGGATGCAGCACGATTGCCGAGATTACCCGCAGTCATGTCCATGTTGATTAAGAAAACCCATTAAATAATTTTCATAAAAGGCTGTAAAAAAGCCTCAAACTGACTTGTAAAGAATGATTAATGATTTACAAGTCTTTTCATTTTCGATATAATACTAAAGAGATAGGAGATTTATCAATGGACAATTATGAAAACAATGCGTTCTTTTGGCAGAAGATAGATACTCTCGTATTTTCCAGTAAATTCGTTTTAAGTCGGAAAAAAGGAGAACAGCATCCGGAATATAAGAATTTGATCTATCCGGTGGACTACGGTCATTACGTCGATCTGGCGGCCGAATCGAACGAAGGGGGAATTGCAGTGTACCGCGGCAGCGAAAAATCCTCCATGGTCAAAACCGCGGTCGTGGCTGCGGATATCCTGCAGAAGGAAATTGAGGTAAAGCTGTTGGTCGGCTGCACAAAAGCGGAAGAAGATCTGATCCTGCGGTTTCTGAATCAGACGGATTTCCAGAAAACGATTCTAATTCGCCGCGGCAACGAAATCCCGGAATGGGGCTTAACTGATTAATGAATGAAAAGAGGACAGCGGTCGCTGTTTTTCTTTTTGCCCGAAAAGGAAATCAAAAAACGCCCGGAAGCGGACGCGAAAGAAACAAAGTGAAGCAGAATGCCGGCGGATTGGCTAAAGGAACTAACCGCCGACAGGAAACCGGGTTGCGGGTGAATAAGGATAATCCGCCGATGAACCGCGGATGTCAGCCAGCTTGTCCATGAAAACGCCGACGTCCTGACTGCTGGCATAATAAACTGATTCTTTGAAGTTTAACGTCTGATCTTTGATCGAGAATTTATAGATGATCAAAAGCGGCTGATGCTTGTATGTTTTCCCGGCTTCACATAGTCGGTAGAGCTGTTGGCCATTGAAGAGAATGACGCCTTCCGGATCCAGACTCGTTGGGACATAAAGACCCGCGCTTTGATTGAAATCATCCGTCTGCACCGGTCGGAGCTGGCGCAGGAAAGCCAGAATCTCAGCGGTTTCCTCATCCGTGGGCTGCCAGACAAGATGTAAAAAATCGTCGGGATATTCCTGCTGCAGGGCGTTGTTTTTGATTCCTGCGGTATAGCCGGTGAAATCATGCCTGGCAACATTTTCGCGAGTATAAGGCACAAAGGTCCAGGACAACAGAAAGACCAGAAACAGGGATAACGCAAGGAACGGCAGCGTTTTCCCGACAGCTTTTTGTATTCGTTTTTTCATCTTCATCCCACCCTGTATTCAGTTTATCATTTTTCAGCACGCTAAAATAGCCTGCGGCGTCAGATTTCATCGCTGTGGAAAAGGGAAGGCCAGGATGGGGATGCTTTTTGGTCTGATCGCAAGAGGGCTGGTGAAAAAAGGGAAGGGGAAGAAATGAAAAAGCAATGAAACGAAAGGGGTTAGGAAAAAGTCAAGAAATCGAAAGAAACAGGGGATAGTTTTTTAAACAGGCTTTTGATATAATTCTCATACGATCCGGGGTATACCTGCGATCAACAAGGGGCATGCTAATGCCACGGAGGGATTTGAAAATGAAAAAATTAATCATAGCTTGTGTAGCCGTCGGCTGTTTGATGCTGACGGGATGTTCGAAAAAGAATCCGCAGCCGTCGCCAACGCCGAGCGCGACGCCGTCGGCTGAACCGACGATGACGCCAAGTGCTTCGCCGGAAACCGTGGAAGGGTTAAAAGGCATTATGGATGCGATTCGCCGCAACGACGAATATCAGCTGCCGATGTCGATGGACGTCGATGATACGGTCTTAGTCGATATGTATGGCTTGTCGAGCGATCTGGTTAAGGATTACGCGATTTTCATGCCGGCGATGAACGTGCATGCGACGGAAATCATTCTGGTCGAGGCGCAGGACGGCAAGCTGGACGAAGTCAGGAAAGCGCTGGACAAACGAATGGAAACTGTGGAACAAACCTGGTCGACCTATCTTCCGGAACAGTATGAGCTGGTTAAAAACCGCAAGACGCTGGAGGAAGGCAACGTGATCGCGATCGTCATCGCCGATCAGGCCGACGCGATTCTGCAGGAGATTTCCGACAGCCTGAACGCGGCCGCGCAGTAACATGGTTTTCAGCAGTCTGCCATTTCTATTTGGTTATCTTCCTGTCGTGCTGGCGGTGCTTAAATTGGCGCCGCTGCATGCCAGGAATTTTTGTCTTTTTCTCGTTTCATTGATTTTTTACGGTTGGTCGGAACCAGTTTACATCGTAATCATGCTGATCTCCACCTTTGTCGACTATTACAACGGCCGGATGGTGGATAAGTATCGCGACGACCGGAAAAAAGCGAAGCGGTTTGTCTGGTTCTCGGTCATCTTTAATTTAAGTCTGTTAGGCTTTTTCAAATATGCTGATTTTTTCATTCTCAATCTGCAGGCGCTGGGCTTGCCGCTCAGTCCGCTGCACTTATCCCTCCCCGTAGGCATTTCCTTCTATACCTTCCAGACGATGTCCTATCCGATCGACGTGTACCGCAGGCAGGCGCCGGTCCAAAAGAGCGTCGTTTCCTTCGGCGCTTACGTGACGCTGTTTCCGCAGTTAATCGCCGGGCCGATCGTGCGCTACAAGGATATCGCTGAACAGCTGGATCACCGTCAGGAAACGGCGGATCAATTTGCCTTGGGCGTACAGCGGTTTGTCGCGGGTCTGGCCAAAAAAGTGCTGTTCGCCAATTCCATCGGCGCGCTGTGGGATACGATCTCCGCACTGCCGGCCAGTGAGATGAGTGTGGCCGGGGCCTGGTTGGGCATCATCGCGTTCGCCTTCCAGATCTATTTTGATTTCAGCGGTTACAGCGACATGGCGATCGGCCTGGGCAAAATGCTAGGCTTTGAATTTCTGGAAAACTTCAACTACCCATATATCTCCCGTTCGATCACAGAATTCTGGCGGCGCTGGCATATATCGTTAAGCACGTGGTTCCGCGATTATGTTTATATCCCTTTAGGCGGCAGCCGGCACGGCCGGGGAAAGCAGATCCGCAACCTGATGATCGTCTGGCTGCTGACGGGTTTCTGGCATGGTGCAAGCTGGAATTTCATGCTTTGGGGAATCTACTTCGGCGTGATCCTGATTCTGGAGAAATTTCTTCTCAAGCCGGTTCTGGAACGGCTGCCGGGAGTGCTTCAGCATGGCTACGCGCTGGTGCTGATTCTGCTTGGCTGGGTGCTGTTCGCCTTTACCGATCTGGATGCCGGGTTAGCCTATCTGAAGATGATGTTCGGCTGGGGATCGGTGAGTCTGATCAACGCCCGGACGTTGTTCTATCTGCGGGACTACGGTTTGCTTTTGATCATCATGATCCTGGCCAGCACGCCGCTGGGTCATCAGCTTTACGAAACGAAGATCCGCGGTCGCCGCTGGGAAGGCGTGATGCCGCTGTTGATCGGGGCGGGATTAATTCTCTGCACGGCGTATCTGGTCGACGCTTCGTACAATCCGTTCTTATATTTCCGGTTTTAGAAAGGAGAAAGCAGTAATGAAAAAAGGAACACGGACAGCGATGATCGTTATTTTCTGCGGTTTTCTGGGCTGTTTCACAATTTTAAATCTGTTTTCTCCCCAGCGGACCTTCTCGGACGCGGAAAACCGGGTGCTGGCGCAGTTTCCCGAGTTCAGCTGGAAACGGTTTTTCTTTGATGATTACACAACGGATCTGGAGGAGTGGTTTACGGATCAGTTTATCGCCCGGGATCTGTGGATCGGCGTGAAAGCGGCAGGGGAGCGCGCACTGGGCAAAATTGAAAATCAGAATGTTTATTTCGGACGCGAGGACTGGCTGATCGGTCAGGTGGATGTTGTGGACAGGACGCAAAGTGCGAAGAACATCGCCAAGATCAACGCCTTTGCCGCGCAGTCGGAGATTCCGGTCAGCGTCATGCTGGTGCCGACCGCGGCACTGATGGAAAAGGAGAATCTGCCGCCGGGAGCGTACAATACCGATCAGGACGTGTTGATCGACACGCTGGAAAGTCAGCTGACGGGCGTTCAAATTGTCGATGTCCGCGCCGCGCTGCAAGCCAGGAAAACACAGCTGAATGCGGATGAAACCTTGTATTTTAAAACCGACCATCACTGGACGGCGCAGGGGGCCTGGGCGGGCTATGAAGCATTGATGACGGCCTGGAATGAAGAACCGCTGAAGCCCGGCGAAGACTTCATCTATCAGCGAGCGGCCGAGGGGTTCAAGGGGACGCAGTATTCCCGCTCCGGCGCATTCTGGCATCCGGGCGATCCAATCTGGACGTGGACCTATACTTTTCCTTTCGACGTGCAGGTCGTTTATGATCAAAGCGGCGAAGCGCAGACTTCGCTGTTCAGCGATCAACGGTTGGATGAAAAAGACAAGTACATGACCTATCTTGACGGCAACCACGCTTTAGTTGAAATCACAACCTCGAGCGCATCCGCAGAGAAATTGCTCGTGATCAAGGATTCCTACGCGCATGTGCTGACGCCATATCTGGCGCCGCATTTCAGTCAGATCACGATGGCCGATCTACGTTACTACCGGATGCCGATGTCGCAGCTGGCGGGGCAGATGGGGGCTGACCGGATCCTGATTCTTTACAGTGTGGATAACTTCTGTACGGATACCAATTTAAGTCTGTTGAAATAGGCAAACTTGCCCTGTGAGACATGGGGAATCAAGAAGCATACGAAAGGGAGTCAGGCCCATTTGGAGTCTGGCTTTCTTTTCAGGGAAATGGCTGTTCGTTTGACGGCGGCGATGGTAAAATAGAGGGAAGATCGGATAAAGGAGAACGCGATGAAAAAGATCCTGCAGGTTTATGACATGTTTACTTCGTATGACGGCACGACATTCGTTTACGCGCTGTCGTATTCGCTGTTATTGGCGCTCGCGCCGCTGACAGCGCTGCTGGTCGTGTTTTTCCGTCGTTCGCCCGAGGGTCTGGCAAATATTCTTGATTTTGCGGAGCAGTATATCCCGCAGGATCTGCTGAGTCCGTTCATTGATTTTTTCTTAGGCAATTCGCCGGTGGAACTGATTCCGCTGATCTTCTTTATCGTCGTTTCTTTGTGGGTGGCGTCGCGGGCGATTTATTCCTTCCTGATGATTTCCGCTCATCTGGATGAAGTGGCGCTGCCGCAGTGGTTCATGCGCGGCGTATCGCTGATCGACTTCGTCGTGCTGCTGGCCAGTCTGGGGCTGATGGTCTTCGTTCTCCAACAATTTCCATTTACCGGATTGCTGACGCAGATTGCCGTGTTGTTCGTGGGGTTCTGTATCTTTTACCGGCTGTTGTCGTTTCGTAATTACCAATGGCGCGCGGTGGCCCCGGGAGCTTTGTTTACGACGGTCTGCATGTCGGTGTTGGGTACGTTTTTCTTTTTTGTCATCAATCATTTCACCCATTACGAATCAATTTACGGCCCGTTGTCGTCCATGGTGATTTTGTTTCTGAGCGTCTATATCATCGCCTCGATCATCTATCTGGGGTTCTGCGTCAATCAGGTGTTTGTGGAAAAAGATATGGTTCAGCCGCTGAAGCATTATGTGACAGCGGTTAAAATTCTGGAAAAGATATTTCCGTTTTCATTATTAAAATAGAGGGAGGCTATCATTATGGAGAAGCATCGAGACCGCACCGTGACGGTGACGGCGAAAAAGATCGGGATCAACGGCGAGGGGATCGCTTATCTGGAAGGAAAGCCGGTGTTCGTCGATCAGCTGCTGCCGGGGGAGGCGGCCGAGATTGTTCTCCTCGACTCGCAGCCGCGGTATGCGAAAGGACAGGTTGTCAAAAGACTGAATGATAGTCCGCAGCGGGTAAAACCGCAGTGTCCGGTGCAGGGGCGCTGTTCGGGATGTCCATTCATGATTCTGAAACCGGAACCCCAGCTGCAGGTAAAGCGGGAGCTGGTGCAGGAAGCGCTGATCAAGTATGCCGGCCTTCCCCGCGGTAAGGTGCAGCCGGTCATCGCCAGTCCGTCAAGATTGGGCTACCGCAATCAGTGCAAGCTGCCGATCCGGGAAGAACGGGGCAGACTGGTGAACGGTCTGTTTGAAGAAGGAAGCAACCGCGTGATGCCGATCGCTCATTGTCTCATTCATGACCCGGATCTGGAAGCGTTGCGCAAGCAGGTTCTGGCGTTGGCCAATCAGTTCCGGCTCAAGGCGTATGATCCAAAAAGGGGAACAGGATTGCGCACGTTGGTATTGCGGGGATTTGACGGGCAGTACCAGTGCGTGCTGGTGAGTGGGGAGGATTCCCTGCCTAAGGAGTTCATAGAAAAGCTCAAGGCGATTGAGGGGATAACCTGCATCATGCAGAATATCAATCCGGATAAACGGACACGCCAGTTATTTTCCAATCGGTGGTCGCTGCTGGCAGGGGAAGACCGGCTGCCGGTGCAGTTCGGCGATGTGCGGCTGTCGCTTTCCTGCGCTTCGTTTTTCCAGCTGAATCGGCCGCAGGCATTGCAGATGATGCGGATGGTCGCGTCGTTGATCGAACCGTGCGATACGTTAGTCGAGGCTTACAGCGGCGTCGGCGGTATTTCACTGATGCTGAAAGAGAAGGCGAAAACGATCATCGGAATCGAGTTCGTTCCCGAAGCGGTGGAAAACGCGAAGGAAAACGCCCGGCTGAATCAGGCGGAGAACGTGCGGTTTGTATGCGGCGATGCGGCGAAGGAAATGAAGAAGCTGATCCGCCGGACGAAAATTGACGCAGTTGTCGTCGATCCGCCGCGGACGGGACTGGACGGCGCGATGATCGAAAGTTTGCGGCAGTGTCAGCCGAAGCAGATTGTGTATATTTCCTGCAACCCGGCGACGCTGGGGAAAAACTTGAAGGAATTGATGGATTTGTATGAAGTGAAAACCGTGATTCCGTTTGACATGTTTCCCAATACACCGCATGTGGAGACCGTGATTAAGATGACATATTGTGGCAGTAAGAAGAAATTGAGAGGTTAGGCCATAAGATGCTGTGGCAAGACTGGTTAGTGGAAAGTAATTGAGTAAGAATTTATAGCGAAGATTAAAATGAAATAAGCCTTTTGAAATCCCGATCACACTCTCAAGCCACATTATGTGCGTTGTCTTATGTTAAAAATACAGAAGTGGAAATACGGAAAAAGGCTTAATAAGGACTTTTCAAGAGTGGAAGCATGAATTTTTTTTGCTGAAGAGATGCGGTATAAGTCTGTTAGAAAACATATCAACGGTTAAAAACATACAATGATGAATCGATGTTCTAAGATAAAACGAAGGATCGTGTACTCACATCGAAAAAGCCAATAAAAGAAACAAGACACGGCAAAAGAATGGATATAGACATTTACGTAATAAATTTTAAAGATGAATTTATTTTTACGGACAAAAATTGCAGAAGATTGAGATTTTTGCAAGCTTGGGAAGATGGGCATAATCCAGATTCTAACGGAGTAATTCGAGACTGGAGAAATGAGGCAGGATTAATCGTTTTGGGATGGCGTTAACAAAGCAGGCTGCATCAATGAAGAGTGAATCCAAACTCCAAACTGGAATTGATCAGGATTATAATGTTTTACAAATACCGGAAGTTTGGAAGTGAGAAACAATAACGATCCCTAATCGGGATGATCGTTATTTCTTATTTTTATGCCATTCCTTTTGTTAGAAACCAGCCTGGAAATTTCTAAGAATCCCTTAAGAAAAGCCATTTTGCCTTGTAACTTAGTTTGAATTCGTGTACAATGGCAATGCTGTAAATAACGAAAAGAATTGGAGTGCTGAATGTGTTAAAAAAATATTTTCTTGTCTTTCTGATATCCATGGTACCCCTGATTGAGCTGCGCGGCGCCATCCCATATTCTCAGGCGTTTGGCATGCCGCTGTGGTCCTCTTATATTGTTGCGATTGTCGGCAATATGATTCCTGTACCGTTTATCTATCTATTTGCCCGGAAGGTTCTGATCTGGGGCGCGGATAAGCCGGTTATCGGCAAGTTCTTTACTTACTGTCTGGACAAAGGTGAAAAAGGCGGCAAAAAGCTTCAGGAAAAAGCCGGCCGCGGTCTGTTTGTTGCACTGCTGCTGTTCGTCGGCATCCCGCTGCCGGGCACCGGCGCCTGGACGGGAACGTTGGCGGCAAGCTTTCTGGACATGGATTTTAAGTCCAGTGTCTTAGCCGTGATGGGCGGCGTCTTACTGGCCGGCGTCATTATGGGCTTAGCCAGCGCAGGACTGTTTGGCGCACTGAACCACTTTATCCTGGGATAATAAAACAGCGTCGCTTTGGAGCGGGATAGGCTATGTCCCCTCTCAGGTAGAGAAGGCAAATAACCAACTCTGCCGGGGAGGTCTCATACCATAATGCTCGTCTTCCAAAGTTCCGCTGTTTTTATTTGTTTTTTTTCGCCGGATCAAGAAAGCACTGAGGCTAAAGAACACCTGAAAAATTTCATAAAAGTAAGACAATGTTATTAGTAAAAATCCTGGAATTATAATATAATTAATGAGAGATTAAAAATTCTGGGAGGCAGACGAATGAATAGAATTAAAATTCAGATGCTTGGCGGTTTTATCTTAAAAACAAACGACCAGACGATCGATCTTGTTGCGTTGCTGGGCAAGCAGACAGCGGCGTTTCTCGCCTGCCTTTGCCTCAATCACGGAACTCTGGTAACCAAAGAACGACTGATCGAATTGTTTTGGGAAGACTCCAAAAATCCCCTCAATGCTATGAAATTTACAGTCCACAGGCTGCGGAAATGTCTGGAGGAGCTGCCGGTGGCGGGAGCGGCCGATTGGATTGTGACGCAGCGGGGCGGTTACAGCTTTGCCTGTTCCGAGCTGACGTTGGATATTGATGAGCTGAATAAACCGCTGGATCCTTTGACGATTGACTCCGATTACGCGCAAGCGTTGGCAGAATTATATCCGGGCGAGTTTCTGCCCGGCTTGGACCAGAGCTGGATCTATACCTATCGTGAGCAATACTGGCAGCTGTATCTGCAGCGGGTCCAGGCCGCAGCCCAGTCGCTGGCCGACCTTCACCATGAAGCTCAGGCGGAAACCCTGCTGCTGAAAGCCCTCCAGCAGGATTTATATCAGGATCAACTCAATTACCTCTATCTGAAAATTCTTCTTGATCAAAAGAAATATGCCCGCGCCATTCAACATTATGAAAAGATTTCCGATTCTTTCTACAAGGAATTCGGAATGGAGTTTCAGGGGAAGAGTCAGTCGCTGGTTTACTTCATCAAAGCGGATAACGAGGATAAGGAACTGACGCCGCTGGATTATCTGTCGGAATTGGAAGGAACCAGCGAGCCTGCGGCGTTCTATTGCGAGCGGCCGGTTTTTGCCAAGCTGGTCCAAAACAAACGTCTGGAAGCCCGGCGCAGCACGGCGCCGATCGTGCTGGTAATTACGCATCTGAAAGTCACGGACGCTGAATTGTCCGCGCAGGACTGCGGCGATCTGCTCAACCGCATCATCCGCTCCGGTTTGCGGGCTAATGACGTTTATACCCGCTTCAGCAAGACGCAGTTCGGAATTCTGATGACTGTAAAAGAAAAGAGCGATATTGCATTGGTGATGGATCGGCTGACCCGGCGGTTTTATAAAAAAATCGCGTCTTCCCGCTGCCGTCTCCATTATGACTTTGAGCTATTGAACGAGAAAACACCAGCAAATTGACACAAAGTAAAATAATTCTCTGAAAACCGCGTTATCTAACGGATTTCTAACCCACTTCCCGCATAATAAAGAAAAAAGAAAGGGTGGCCTGCCGTGATGATGCACAGATTGTTGACTATGATGAGTTTTGCCGGATTCGAAAGCAGTTGCCTGGCGCTGCCATCAAACGGTTCAGGCATGCGCGGAATCCTTTTTACGTCTGTTTCTCATTCCAATCCGACATGGAACATCGGCTGGAGATGGCTGTTAGGGTGGGGCATTCTAGCCGTCGGACTGGCCGCGGTCCTGCGGGTGATGGTGAAGAAAGATAAGGTTGTGCTGAAATTGGGAAGCGTGGAAGAAAACCAGGACGGCACGATGACGGTTGTCTGCACCGGCTATCAAAACAAGAAGCCGCTGCCGTTGGACTTATCCCATGTCCGTATTCACAAAGGCTCCGCTTTGATATTCCGGCAGTCGCTGACCAGCGATCTTGACGATGTTCAGCTGACGATCGTTTTGGATCCTCTGGCGGAATTAACCGTCGAAGTGGGCGAAGCCCGGCTTACCGTCAGTCAGAACCGACTGCGTGCAAATCGTTAGAATATCCGAACTTTTCAACCGCATACGCCGTCGATATGCGGATTTTGTTTTTCTTCCATTCCACGCGCAAACTCCGCCGTTTGGGAAGGGGTTGGATTGTGCTATAATGAAACAGGAAAAAGGAGGAGTGCCGATTTTGAAAATACGCAGATGGCTCGTTTTGGCGTTACTGCTGTCGGCCTGCAGCTCCTCCGGCAAGCCTTCTTCAACGCAGGAATACCCGACGCCGATCGAGGAAACCCCCGCTCCCACCCTCGCGGGAATTCATCTTCCGGAAGCTTCCGGAAACGTGATTTTGGGCGACGATTTGATCCAGATTGACGCCAGTCACACCGATCAGGGCTACATTATGGTGAAAACCCTGCGTTTTGATCATCGCCGCTTAAAGTTAAAAATCATCAAAGACGGCGAGGAATATCCCTATGATATTGATCAGGATGGAAATTACATCACCTACCCTCTGACACTGGGCAGCGGACAATACGAAATCCGGGGGTATGAGAATATCGAAGGCTCAAGATATGCCGTCTTGTTCAAGCAGACGTTCGACGTCAGACTGAGTGAGGAGACCCTGCCGTTTCTTTATCCCAACCAGATTGTAAACTACTCGCCGCAGTCGGCGAGCGTCCTGAAATCGTTCGATTTGACGCAGGATTGCCGGACTGAGCTGGAACGGGTGCTGACAATTTACAACTTTGTGGTCAAGCATGTCAGCTACGATTGGGACAAGGCCGAGGAAGTCAAAGATCAGTATGTCCTGCCGGTTGTCGACGACACGCTGTCCCAGGGCAAAGGCATCTGTTTCGACTACGCCGCCCTGATGAGCACGATGCTGCGTGTCCAGCAGATTCCGACCCGCCTGATCACCGGTTATGTCGACGAGGGTTACCATGCCTGGGTCGAGGTGTATGTCCGCGGGGCCGGCTGGATCAATCCGGAAATCTATTTTGAAAAAGAAACCTGGACGCGAATGGATCCGACCTACGCGTCGACGCAGATGAAATACACTGGACAGTATCAGGATAAATATCGCTATTAAAGGGGGAAAAAACATGAAAAAAATCTCCGGGAATGAATGCGCGCTGTTGTGCCAGCAGCTGGCGATGATGATCAGCTCGGGCTTATCGGCAGAAGACGGATTAGGTGTGGTGGCGAACGATCAGCCGGACATCGGTCTGCATGACGCGCTGTTAAAAATCAAAAATGAAATAGAGCTGGGAGAAACGTTGGCGGACAGTCTAAAACGGACGGAAGCGTTTGACTCCTACATGGTCCGGATGGTGCGGATCGGGGAACAGACCGGTTATCTGGATCAGGTGCTGGAAGCGCTGGCGCAGTATTATCAGCGCATGGAAAAGATCCGGATTAATTTGAAGAACGCGCTGACTTATCCGCTGATCCTTCTGATCATGGTGATGGTCGTCGTCGGCGTGATCTTATTTAAGGTGCTGCCGGTCTTTGATGAAGTGCTGCGCAATCTCGGTATTTCGCTGCCGGTATCGGCACAGGTGCTGATGCGGGCAGGGTCAGGCTTAATCATCGCGGCAGCGGTGATTTCCGGGCTGGCCTTGATCGGTGCGGCGGTGATTGCCATACGCCATTTCCGCAATCCGCAGCTGTCGTTGACGGCGCTGTTTGCCCGTGTGCCGCTGATCAGCGGCGTGTGCCGCGAGCTGTCGCTGGCGCAGGCGGCGTTCGCGTTGTCCTTGTTTACCCGCAGCGGTGTAGAGATCAGCGAAGCGCTGCAGGGATTGGAAACGCTGATCGAGCATCCGGGAGTGCAAAAACAGATTCGCGCCTGCATGCAGAAAATGGACGAGGGCGAAAACTTCGACCGGGCCTTGCTGGATTGTGGATTGTTTAAAGAAGCTTATGCCCGGATGATCGGCATCGGCCTGCGGGCTGGGCGGGGCGATGAGATGATCGCGCAGGTAGCCGAGCGCTATGACGACGATACCGAAACCGCCGTGAACCAGTTCTTAAATACGATCGAACCGCTGATGATCGTGCTGCTTTCGGTGATCGTCGGGGCGATTCTGCTTTCCGTGATGCTGCCGCTGATGAACATCATGTCCAGCATTGGGTAACCCGATGAAGAAGCTGGGAAAAATCACAGCCATTATTCTGATCTTCGCGGCGCTTTTCTGGGGGATCGTTCGTTCTCTGAACCAGACCTCGGGACAGATCCGGAATGAAGAAGCGCAGCTGATCGAGCAGCGGATCGAACAGGCGGCGGTGCTGTGCTATGCGTTGGAGGGAAGTTATCCTGAGGACGTGAGTTATCTGGAACAAAACTATGGAGTCGTCATCGACCATGGGAAATACAATGTGTTTTATCAATCGCTCGGCTCCAATATGAAGCCGGACGTCGCGGTTTACCGGAAGGGGGCGGCGCGATGAAGCGGTCTGTGACGGAAATGGTCTTCATGCTTCTGTTATTGACGTTGTTTGTCGGCTGTTCGTTTGTGACGATCGAGCGGTGCGCTTCCTTTTATCAGCGGATGCTGCGGGAACAGCGGCAGGATGACCAGGTGCAGCTGCCCTATCTGGTGTTGTTCAATCGGCTGCAGGGCGTCCGCGGCGATCAGGTGCGCGTGCAGCGGATCGGAGATCAGGAGTGTCTTATGATCCGGGAAGAAATTGACGGACGGACGTACGAAACGGTGTTCTATGTTCAGGAGGGTCAGCTGATGGAACTGCTGATGGGCGCCAACAGGCCGCTGGATTTGAGCGCTGGGGAGAAATTGGCGGCTTCGGCGCCGATTCGCTTTGAGCTGCAGGGATCGTCGCTGCAGGTGCAATGGCAGGGCGAATCGGGAATCGCCACGCTGAGCCTTGAGCTGAAGGAGGATGCGGAATGAAAATACGGCAGCGTTCCAGCTCGTTTTATTTCCTCAGCGAGCTGTTGTTTGTGATTCTCTGCTTTGCCCTGGGTTCCGTGCTGTGCGTACGCTTGTTCGCGCTGGCCAGCGCCAGGCATCATTTAGCGCTGGATCAGAATCAGGCGCTGCGGTTGGCCCAGCCGCTGGCCGAACAGCTGCGGACTCATTCCGATACGCCGCTGACCACGTTGTGGCCGCAGCAATGTGAACCCGAGGCCTGTCTGTGGCAGAGCGACGAGAGTGGAAAACTGCAGGAAAACGGCGTTTATCAGATTGAAATTGAACGATCGGTCCACAATGAAGAAAAAGCCGCCGTCCTGCGTGTCGTGCGGGTGAAGGATGGCCGGATTCTGGTGGAAATCGGTCCGATCACAGGAGGCGGGAAGTCATGAGTCATCGTCAGGAAACCCAAACCGCGGTGCATATCGGCACGGGGATCGCACCGTTATTGATGTTATTTTGTCTGTTGTGCATGACAACCTTCGCGGTATTGTCCTATGTTCAGGCTAACGCGCAGCTGCAGCTGAGCGATAAAGCAATCAGCCGGGTACAGGCGCATTACAGTGAAACAGAAATGGAAAAGGAGGAACGCTGATGGACTGTCCAACGATATTGCGGCAGGCGGTCGACCGCCGGGCTTCGGATATTTTTATTGTCGCCGGGACACCGCTGACGATAAAAATTAACGGTGAAATGATTCAGCTGGATGATCAGCGGCTGACGCCGGCGATGACCGAAGCGTTGATTCAGGAAATTTTTAAATTGAGCCAGAATCGGACGATGGATCGGCTGCATCAGACGGGCGAGGATGATTTTTCCTTTTCGCTTTCCCAGATGGGGCGCTTCCGCGTCAATGTTTATCGTCAGCGCGGATCGTTAGCGGCGGTGCTGCGGGTCGTGCGGTTCGTTTTGCCGGATGCGAATGAGCTGCATATCGGACCGGAAATCCTGGCGTTTTCCGAATTGAAAAAGGGGCTGGTGCTGATCACCGGGGCGGCCGGCAGCGGCAAGTCCACGACGCTGGCCTGTCTGATCGACGCGATCAACCATAGCCGCAGCGGGCATATCATCACGATTGAGGATCCGATTGAAGTGCTCCACCGGCATCAGAAAAGCATTGTCAGCCAGCGTGAAATCGGTCAGGATACGCCCGATTATATCCACGCTCTGACCGCGGCGCTGCGGGAAGCGCCGGATGTGATTCTGGTCGGGGAAATGCGCGAACTGGAAACGATGCAGACAGTGTTGTCAGCGGCGGAAACAGGGCATCTGGTCTTTTCCTCGCTGCACACAACCGGCGCGGCGAATACGATCAACCGGATTATCGACGTGTTCCCGGCCGAGAAGCAGCAACAGATCCGCGTGCAGCTGTCGATGGTGCTGCAGGCGATCGTGTCCCAGCAGCTGATTCCGGCGGTTGGGGGCGGCTTGATACCGGCCTTTGAGATCATGAAGGTCAACAATGCCGTCCAGACGCAGATTCGGGAGAATAAGATCCATCAGATCGACAACACGATTCAGGCTAACGCCCGGGAGGGCATGATCACGATGGACGCCAGTCTGTTGAATTTGCTGAAGGCCGGCCGGATCACAAAGGAGACTGCGTTATTGGCCTGTATGGATCCGGATTTAATGCGCAAACGCCTGACGGCGGCCAATCTGGGATAAGCTGGTTGAAGGGAAAATAAAAGAAAGAAACTTGCTGAAATCAACAAAAATCAGAGACATGAGATCAGACGATTCCCTGGAGAACGGGCGATCCGCTAAAAAAACGCGGATCGCTTCTTGTTTATCCCGTGACGTTGGCTTCATTTCCAGCTTTAAACAGTACGATGGGTTTTCAGTATCCTTGATGATTTCATCTTCTTTCATTTCTTTCAGCAAGTTATTTCAGAATTCTGGTATTTTTGCCGCTTAATCAATTTAAAAAAACGTTCGATTCTGCTACAATGAAACTTGAACAAAGGTGGGGAATATCCATGAATTTTATTTTTATATCGCCGAACTTTCCCAAGACGTATTGGAACTTTTGCCGTTGTCTGAAACAGAACGGCGTCCGCGTGCTGGGAATCGGGGATGCTCCATACGAGCAGCTTGAAGACAACCTCAAGCAGAACTTACAGGAATACTACAAAGTTTCAAGTCTGGAAAACTATGAAGAGGTGTACAAAGCCTGTGCTTTTTTTGCGTTCCGCTATGGCAAGATCGACTGGATCGAATCCAACAACGAATACTGGCTGATGCAGGACGCCCGGCTGCGCACGGATTTCAACGTGACCAGCGGCGTGCGCAACGAGGCGATTTCATTCATTAAATACAAGAGCCAGATGAAGGCGCTGTATGAAAAAGCCGGAGTCCGCACAGCACGCTGGCATCTGGTGTCCGAGCGGGAAGCCGGACTGGCATTTGTCGCGCAGACGGGCTATCCGGTTGTCGTCAAACCGGACAACGGCGTGGGCGCTAACGCGACCTACAAGCTGGAAAACCAAGCGCAGCTGCATGAATTCTACGATCATCTGCCGGAAACGCAGTACATCATGGAAGAATACGTGCCGGGCTCGATTGAATCCTACGACGGCATCGCCAACCGCGAGCGCGAGCCGATCTTTGAGACGTCGCATGTGTTCCCGCGGCCGATCATGGAAATCGTCAATCATGAGGAGGACATCTATTATTATTCCGTGCGTCAAATCCCGGAAGATCTCAAGGATGCCGGACGGCGCGTGATCGCCGCCTTCCCGACCCAGAGCCGGTTTTTCCACTGCGAGTTCTTCCGCCTGACTGAAGATAAGGAAGGACTGGGCAAACGAGGCGATCTGATCGGCCTGGAAGTCAACATGCGTCCGCCGGGAGGCTATACCCCGGACATGATGAACTATGCCAACGATATCGACGTCTATAAAATCTGGGCGAACATGGTTGCGTATGATCATGGGTATTTCGATCCTTCGCACCGGCCGTATTATTGCGTTTATACAGGCCGCCGTCACCGTCTGGCTTACCGGCATACTCTCGCCGAGGTGCATGAGCGTTACCACGATGCGATCGTGATGGCGGAAACGATGCCGGAGGTCTTAGCCCCGGCGATGGGCAACGACATGATCACCGCCCGTTTCGCGGATGTTGACGACATGATGGAATTCGTCAGCTTTACCATGACCAAGGAGTAGAAAACATGCATACAGCGTATTATAACGAATACAGCTATCATCTTGACCGGATGATGGAATTCAAGGTTTACGGTCATGCCGGACGGCCCTGTCTGGTATTTCCGGCGCAGAGCGGCCGGTTCTATGATTTTGAGAATTTCGGGATGGTCGCAGCTGTACAGGATCTGCTTGAACAGGGCCGGCTTCAGCTGTTTACCTGCGACAGCATCGACTGGGAGACCTGGGCCGCTTTCGACCGCGAATGCCGCGGCCGGATCGAGCGCCATGAGGCTTATGCCCGCTACATCGTGGAAGAGCTGGCGCCGCGGATCCTTGAGATCAACCAGTGGTCCAACGACGGCCGGCGGGCCGGGGGGATTCTGACGACCGGCTGCAGTCTGGGGGCGCTTCACGCTGTGAATTTCATGTTCCGCTGGCCGGATCTGTTCAACGGCACGATCGGCTTAAGCGGCATTTATTCCAGTAAGTGGTACTTCGGCGGCTACATGGACGATCTGGTTTACAACAACTCCACGATCGACTATCTCGATCAGATGCCGGCTGATCATCCGTATGTGGAAAAATACCGGCATTGCGACATCGTGCTGTGCTGTGGTCAGGGTGATTGGGAACAGGAAGCCCAGCAGGACACCCGCCGGATGCAGGAACTGTTAGGCTATAAAAATATCCCGGCCTGGATCGATTACTGGGGCAGCGACGCGGTTCACGACTGGCCATGGTGGCGCAGACAATTCCCGTATTTCATCAGCCGTCTTTGTTAATATTCTGAATCTGACCGCCGGGCTGTGTCCGGCGGTTTCTGATTCTTTCCCGCGGTTTTCAGGCTTGCGCTCCGATTAAAAATTCACTACAATGAAAACGTCAGGCCGGGACTTCCCGGCTAGAAAAGAGGATCACAGAGATGCTTATTCAACAGGAAACATGGATTACGCCGCTGGACGAAGCGCGGACGCTCCATCTGTATATTCCCGACGGACTGACGCCGGGCCAAAAGGTGCCGGTGCTGTATATGTTCGACGGCCACAATCTGTTTGTCGACGAGGATGCGACCTATGGCAAAAGCTGGGGATTGAAGGACTACCTTGATCAAACCGGACTGCCGTTGATCGTCGTCGGCCTCGAATGCAACCATGAGGGCAACCGCCGGCTGTGGGAGTTTTCCCCTTACGATTTCGCCGATCCCGTCTGGGGCGAGGTACAGGGACAGGGCGAGCTGCTGCTGGACTGGATGAGCGGCGAGTTAAAAGAATGGGTGGACGAGAACCTGCCGGTGCTGACGGATCGGGAACATACGTTTATCGGCGGCAGCTCGATGGGCGGTCTGATGGCCTTGTACGCCGGCGGCCGCTACAGCTCAGTCTACAGCCGGGCTGCCTGCCTGTCGCCGTATCTGGGATTGGTCATGGAACCGTTGTGCGAAGATCTTGACGAAGCCTGGATCGAGGAAGACACGCAGTTTTATATCAGCTGGGGCGGCATGGAAACCGGCACCCAGGAAGAACTGGCGCAGGTCACGGCCGATAATCTGACGATCCAGCGGATTCTGGAGGACAAAGCGTCGGTTTATCTGCATTGCTACCCGGAAGGGACGCATTGTGAGGCGTGCTGGGAAGAAGAAACACCGGTCTGGATGGAAGAATTAGGCATCCTTCAGCGGTGTTGGGAGGAAACAGAATGATAAATTTCGTATTGATCTCACCGCATTTCCCATCCAATTACTGGCTGTTTGCGCGGGCTTTGAAAAATCGCGGCGTGCGCGTGCTGGGGATTGTCGACACCCCGGTGGAATCCTTGCCGGAAACACTGCGGGCGGTGCTGGACGACGTGGTCTGCGTCTACTCGATGACCGATCGGGACGCGATGATCCGGGCCTGCGGTTATTTCACATGGAAGTACGGCAAGATCGACTGGATCGAATCGAATAACGAATACTGGCTGAATCTGGACGCCGAGCTGCGCGAGCTGTTTCACGTCACGACCGGCATGTTTCCCAAGCAGCTTCACGTCTGTCAGCACAAGTCGCTGATGAAGGCAAAATACGCCGAAGCGGGCGTGCCGGCCGCGCGCTGGCTGATCAGTGAGGATAAAGCCGAGATCCGCGAGTTTGCCAAAAAGGTGAACTATTCCTTAGTCGCCAAGCCGGACCGCGGCGTCGGGGCGAGCGACACGATGCGGATCCACAACGCGGAGGAGCTCGAGCAGATGTTAAAAACGATGCACTCCGGAATGATCGTCGAGGAATTTGTCCACGGCACGGTCTGCACGTTTGATGGGATTATCAACAATCAGGGCAAGGTCGTCTTTGCGACCAGTCATGTCTACCTCGGTTCAGTCATGGATTCGGTCAACGAGAAGCAGCCGATCGGCTGTTATTCGCTGAAAACGGTGCCGGACGATCTGCGCAGCGCAGGCGAGCGGACATTGCAGGCTTTCGGCGTGCGCGACCGGTTTTTCCATCTGGAATTCTTCCGCCTGGACTGCGATCAGGAAGGGCTGGGACGGCAGGGCGACATCATCGGCTTAGAGGTTAACATGCGTCCGCCGGGAGGATTTCTGCCGGACATGATCGACTATGCCAACGATATCGACATCTATCAGATCTGGGCCGATACCCTGATCGATCACGAGCCTTGCTACAACCCGGAACGCCCGTATTCCAGCGTGTTTGTCGGACGGCGTAAGGAACAATCGTATCAGCATTCGATGGAATGGATCATCGAACGGTATCAAGGCGCAATCATCCAGCGGATCGCGATGGATCCGGCGCTGGCGGAAGCGATGGGCGACGAGGTTCTGATCGCCCGGTTCCCGACTGAGCAGCAGGTGTTTGATTTCTATGCCGACTGCGTCCGCTAAGTTAAAGCGAACGCTTGCGATCAAAGAAAAAGCAAAGACTTCCTGATCATTGCATAAAGCTTCGGCCTGTCAGGAAGTCGGTTGAGTGAAAGCAATAGTAAAAAGCGAGGAGAAGATCATGACGATTCAATGGAATGAAGAAGCGCAGCGCTTAAGCGAGCTCTGCATCGATCTGCGCCGTCAGCTGCACCGCCATCCGGAATTAAGCTCGCACGAGGAACAGACGGTCGCTCTGATCGATCAGTTCTTACAAGCGCAGGGCATCCGCACACAGATCGTTGAGCACGGTGGGGTGCTGGGCTGGATTGAGGGCGGCAAGCCGGGCCGGACCGTCATGTTAAGGGCGGATATCGACGCACTGCCGATCCAGGAAGAAAAGACCAACGGCGGCGGGCGGCAGAAAGCGTGCGTCAGCGAGATCCCCGGCGTCCAGCATGCCTGCGGCCACGACGGCCATACCGCGATGTTATTGACGGCGGCCAAGCTGCTTCAGACCCACCGGGAGGCTCTGGAAGGCACGGTACTGTTGTGTTTTGAACGTGGCGAAGAAGCGACGATGAATATTTATCATCTCATGAAGGCGTTGGAAAAAGCGGGCATCGAACCGGACAGCGTGTTTGGTCTGCATGTTTCTCCGCATACTCCGGCCGGGACGCTGCAGATTCAGGCCGGGCCGCTGATGGCGGGGATGTTTTCCTTCCATGTGCGGCTGCAGGGACGCGGCGGGCATGGCTCCCGCCCGGATTTGTGCGTCAATCCGATTGATTGTTATGCGGCGATCGGTCAGGCGCTGAACGCGCTGCGGATGCGCACGGTCAGTCCGTTTGAGCCGCTGACGATTTCCACGGGTCTGGTTCAATCCGGAACGAAATCCAACATTCTACCGGATACCTGCGTATTTAAGGGCACGGTGCGGTTTTATAACCGGGAAGTGGGACTGGCGTTTCAGGCCAAGCTGCGCCATGTTGTCGAACACATCACCGAAGCCTACGACTGCACGGCAAGTTTCGATAAGCTGAACGCGCCCGGTTTCCCGCTGAACAATGACGCGGACTATGCGAAAACCGCGGCCGAGGTCTGTCGTGAAATGTTGGGGAAAGAAGCGGTAATTCAGGCTGAGCCGTGGATGGGGACGGACAGCTTCCCGCTGTATTTGCAGCGGATGCCGGGAGTTTACGCCTTCTTAGGCATGCGCAATGAGGAAAAAGGCATCATCGCCGACGTGCATACCAGCCGGCATGATCTGGACGAAAGCGTGCTGTGGAAAGGGGCAGCCGCGCATGCGGCCTGCGCCGAGGCGTTCTTAAAGCAAGCGCGGCCGCAGGCATGGAAGCCGAACCCGCTCGATCTGGATACGCTGTTTGAGCAGGCGGGATATCTGTTTCCGGAAGGCCGGGAATGATGCCCTTGCGGATTGATGTCCCCTGGCTGCGGTTTTCCATCCCGGCACAAGCCGAAGGCCAGACGATCGCGGAATTGCTTGCGCCGTGGGGATGCTCCAAGGCTGTGCGCTACAAGCTGGAAATTGAACAGAGAATTACGCTGAATGGTCAGCCGGTTCGACAGCGTGCGAAGGTAAAGGTCGGCGACGAGCTGGCGCTGAAGGTGTTTCAGCAGGAGGAGCCGGATTTTGTTCCGTGGACAATCCCGATCAGGATTTTGTATGAAGACGAGCTGATCTTGGCGGTGTCCAAGCCGGCCGGCATGATCGTTCATCCGGATGATAAAGGGAAGACCGGCACGCTGGCCAACGCGGTGGCAGCGTATTATCTGCGAACCGGCCAGCATTGCACGGTCCGGCCGATTCACCGGCTGGACGAGGGCACCAGCGGGATCGTGCTTTTCAGCAAGTGTCCGTTTTTTCAGCCGAAGCTGGATCAGGCTTTGGCACAGAAGCAGATCAGCCGAACGTACCTGGCGGTGGTCAGCGGCGTCATGAAGCCGCAGGACAGACTGACGCTTGATAAACCGATCGGCCGGGACCGGCATAACGCGAAAGCCTATCGAATTTCCCCGACCGGTAAGCCGGCGGTGACCCATGTCGAAGTGCTGCGCTGCCGGCAAAAGGAGAAACAGACGCTGGTCTGCTGTCAGCTGGAAACCGGACGCACGCACCAGATCCGCGTCCATCTGGCGTCAATCCAGCGGCCGATCATCAACGACCCGCTGTATAATCCACGGCCGGTTCAGGGCCGGATGAAGCTGCACGCGTGGAAATGTGGCTGGACAGATCTTGTCAGCGGCCGGCGGGTGGAAATCACGGACGAGCCGGAAACGGAATTTTGGTAAACTGAAAAACACAGAAATCTTCTACAGATTCTGTGTTTTTTTAAACTATGGGTTTATGTGATCTATATCTTGCCTATTTGATAGAATCCTTATCAATTCGTTTCATTCATCCAACAATTCATTGGAATAACTTTTCAATGTAATTATCGTAAGTATGAAAATGATCCGGAACGGTGTCATCGGCGCCGCGCTGCCAAATCTGTATACCCAGACTACAATTAATTATGCTTCCTCTGCTTTTGGCGCTATCGGCAATATGCAGGGCTGAATCTGATGTCGATACGCCTGAAATCCCATAAGATCAAAAGTTTAAGCCATAGTCATCATGCTGAGCATCTTTATTATCAATGAACCGATCACCTTCAAAATCTTGCAGAACAATGGAAAATAGGCACATCAGTTTCGATGCGTTTTTTTATTTTTGTTCTATTTTCTTGATAATAAAGATAGTTTTTCACAATTTATATGAATTTTTGAACTAATTCTTCATGAGTGGACTAAAAAAATAGGAATTCCTGTAAAATTAGTCACAGAATAATTGACGAATGGTTATCTATAGCAATATAATTATAACCATAGAAAAATAGTAGATTTTTTGCTTCATTTTTAATTTTTTCCAGTGTCAATAAATGTGTAGAATAATTGACAGTTTGAAATAAGGGGTGCGGAAAAGATTAAATGACAAGGTTCAGGGAGAAATACATGATTCTTAGTCTTATGAAGTGAGGGGGATTTTTGTTCATGCATATCAGAAACCATGGATGGCGGAAGTTTATTTTCATCATTTTGATCTCGGCTCTGTTGATTGCAGAATATGGGCCAACTGTTGTCTTTGCGAAAAAAAATTCATTCTCTGAAGAAATCATCATAGAAGATTTACAACTATCAGATTCACGCGACCAGTTTGCGCTGATGGAGGAATCTCAGCCGGGGTTAAATCCGGAAACAGATTCCCAAAAGCAGGATGCGGCGGAAACCGAAACGCCGGAGAATCAGAACCTGCTTTTGCCAACTGAGGAGATTGTAGCTGAACCAACACTGCCGCCGGAATTGACAGAATCCTTGGATCCTGTCCCTACAGAAACTCCGGTTTCCGCAGATCAGGTATCGGAAGAAACGGAATCTGAGACGGCAGCGCTTTTTCCGATTGTAGAAAATGATCGCATTCTTCTCTATCATGCCGAACAGCTGTTTTTGATCGGAACCAATCAACCTGTTACAACAATGGACTACGATCCTCAATTTTTGGGGACCGGTAAAAATCTGAATGATGAAAATGGCATGCCGCTGCTTTATTCCAATGACGCTCATTATGTTCTTATGAACGATATTCCATTGCCGCAGGGGCAAATCTGGCTTCTTCCGGAACCCTTCACCGGAACTTTTGAAGATGGTGCGCAGCGGTCAGAGATGACAGTTTACGATTCTCAGACTCAGATAATTTATATTTATCACCCTTATCAACTGCTGACGATAGCTTCCCAGACTGCAGCTGAAGAACCTGTCATGAGCCTGGATTATGACGCGGCTCAGTTTGGCATGGGGCAATGCTATTTTACAGATTCCGAAGCTACTGCCTTTCTGACCTACAGCCCGGATCATCCCTATGTTTTGGCGTCTTCCTTTAATCCGGAATATACTCAACCCCTTGCCGAACAGATCACGCTGGCAGACGACACTAGAACTTCGGATGGCCGCGATTTTGAAGGTCAGGTATATAAAGAAATAGATGGAATTAAATATATCCTAATCGGGAATGCTCAGCAGCTTCAGGCTATCGGCAGTGATCGTAAGGTATATGGAAAAGTATGGCAAAATATTTTGAATACGTTAAAATACGATGGAGATGCGGACATAGCTGCGGATCAAAGTTTGTTTGAACCTACTCTATTCATATCTTATTACGGTCAGAACCAAACGACAGGAGCTCCTGACCAAAAATCTAACGCGGATGTTGGCCTGACGTACAGTATCAATGCAAATTATATTATTTTCCGCGACATTGATTTACAGGATAAACCGTGGACTCCGATCAGTTTTTCAGGAACGTTAATTGGCGCGAAAGCGAACGGAACCGATAAAATTTGGAATGATGACTTAAATAGAATCTCAGAATCTGTTCAGCAGCCTGTGATCTCCAATATTAACGTCACTCAGTCAGGAGAATTGGACACCAGTAAAATAATGGGAATTGGCTTTTTTTCGACGATTACCAATGAAATTAATGTCGAGAATGTCGGTGTTTCTGCGGGAACTGTTCGAGTGTCCAATATCGCTTTGTCCAAGATTTCAGTGAACAATCAATCTCAAAAAGTAAAAAATACAGATTCAATTATTAATTTCTTGCTAACGAATACAGGCTGGCTGGTCGGTAGTTTAATTAGTGGAATTCTAAATATAATCACCTTGGGGAATGTAAAATTAAACTTAGGAGATTTATTAAAAGCCCTTTTAAATGCCAGAGCGGCAGATCCGTCTGCCTTTGCGACGGGGGCGTTTGCAGGAAGAATCATTGGCGATGTCGTTATTTCTGATTGTGTGGTAGATGGAGCTGAGGTTACAAACGTGATGGACAGAACCGGCAGCTTTGTCGGTCATGTAGAAGGGGTAACGCAATACAGCGGTTTGAGTACAGCTTTAGGAACAACCGTAGATCTTTTGACGTCATTGTTGAATGCTATTCCAGGCTTAGGTCTGGGAGATTTAATCACCGTTTTATTAAACAACAGCATTAACGTTGCCAATCTCATTCCTACAGGTTATATCAATCCAAGGATTGAACGCTGTGAAGTGAAGAAACTGACAGGATCAATCGGCACATCCGGGAGAAAGTTCAATGGGGGTTTTGCAGGTATCCAAATAGGAACAATAATACAGGATTGCAGAATTTCGGACAGTGCTTATACGGTAACGGCTGACGAATATGGCGGCGGTTTTGTCGGATTATGTCGGGATGCGGAAATCAAAGGTTTACTTACGGAAGTCGGCATTGATTTAATTCGTCTCATGAAGCCGCAAAGCTTGATTTTAAACTCACAGTTGGAGAATTGTTCTATTGCAGTGGAAGGGACAAATTACTTGGGCGGATTTGCTGGAGCGATGGCGAATAGCTATGCGGTCAATGCCTCAATCAGAAAAAAAGAAGATTCTGCGAAGAATATTGAGCTTAAAGTCAACAGTTCAGGCAGTAACGTCGGCGGATTTGCGGGAACGGCAACGGTGGGCTGGATTACAAACCTCGGTTCTGCAGAAAAAACCGAAAACAGTTTATTATCTGTCGTTAAGGACTTATTATCAGCCATATTAAATGGTTCAAATCCAGAGACAGCGCAAATGCTTCTGACCTTGGTGGGCGCTAATCCATCCGCGCTGTTGGGATGTCAGATTGACGTAGATGCAGTTATTGTGGAAGCTCAGGGAGATTATGCCGGAGGTCTGGTTGGAAGCGGTGACGGGCTCATCGTAGCCGAATCCAGGAATACGTATATCCAGGAGATTTCTTTTGCGAAGTATGCAATAGATTCCAGCGCATTTGTTTCAGCAATATCAGCGCAGCAGCCTTTATTGTCCGGCTTGGTGAGCGTTAAAGCGGAAAACTATGCCGGCGGGATTATCGGAGACGTTAAAACGGCATCGGCTGCCGGATTGGTGAATAATACTTTAGGTTTGGGAAATTTTCTCCCATTTACGCTGCAGGATATCACTGTTAAGGGTGTTGAAGCTGGCTATACTATTGCGGCAAGTGAAGAATATGCTGGCGGAGCAGTTGGAGAAGCCATAGGCGGATCGATCCAAAATGTTTCTCTGGAGGATGCAGGGGCAGTTTCGGCTGCAAGCAGGGTTGGAGGATTCGCGGGTTTAATCGGGCCTGGAGATCTGGCAGGCACCGGGGGCTTAGAGATCAATTTGTTGGGGATACCGCTGCTAAAGGCCAGTAATCTTCTCTCTGTAGGTCAGGCATTGGGCGTTGAAATTCTGAACTGCCATACGGTCGGAATTCCGAGCGGGATGACGGTCAGGGCCGCAGGTTTGCAATCACCGTTTGAATCTACGGCAGGCGGTTTTGCGGCACAAGCCAACAGCGCAAAAATTCATAACGCGTCGGTCAGTCAGTTAGACTCTGTGACGGCGGATTTCAATTTGGGAATTGCCGGCGGCTTTGTCGGTAAATCCGTTACGGGCGGATTGGCAGAAGTTTCGGATAAAACGGAATTATCAGGAATCATCAACGCAGGAAATCTGATCTCTGCAGTTGAGTATATGATTCCCCAATATGAGGATTGCACTGTTGGTTTTGTAGGAAAAAGCTTAGTTGAAGCGGATATTGCCGGCGGTTTTACCGGAGATTTTCAAAGCGGAAAAGTGAACAATACAGAAACTTCGGACACTACGGCGGTTAGAAATTTAAGTGAGGTTCATGGCGGACGGTATGCCGGCGGATTCGGCGGGAAAGTAACGTCGGGAGCGCTGGCATCGTCAAGTGGTGGCGTCAGTATTTTAGGAATATTGGGGGAGGCTTCAATTAAGATCAATGATTTATTAGGCGTTATTGAGGCTTATGTGCCTATAATTAAACAAGCTTCCGTCCAATCTTCAGAAACAGGATTGATCGTCATTGCTGACAGAGTGGATGACACTGATTCAGATTCCGGCAGTGCTGGCGGGTTCATCGGCTATGGCAGCGGCGTGCAGGTTACTTCCAGTCATGTCAACAAGTTAAAGCACACGATTGTTACACCGCCTGAAAAGCTGGAAAGCAGCCAGGCACCGGAGTATTTTGATCCTAAATTGAGTGCTTATTCGGTAACCGGCGCCCGTTATGCCGGCGGATATATCGGAAATATGGATGTTGGTTCAGCCGCTTCAGTTGGAGAAAGTTTAAAAGTATTGGGATCCAGTCTCTCTTTGAAGGATGTCTTAGGCGCTTTGGCGGTTGTTGTATCCACAATCGAACATTCCAGCGTAACAGGCCAGCCTGGCGGTTTCTCTGTCCTTGCCAGTAATGTATCAGATTCGGGCGTTCCTGCGGAAGGAATGGCCGGCGGTTTTGCCGGCATTATCCAGGGCGGGCATATCCAGGACAGCAGTTCTTATAACTTTGCCTATATCGTCGGCCAGCGGGCAGCTGGAGGCTATGTGGGCAATATGGAGCCCGGCAGTGTTGCCAAGGTATTGGAAAGCACTGAAATTCTCAAGGGCCTGGTCAGTGTTGGCGGTCTGGCTTCGGTTGCCGAGGATTTCGTTCCGACGATTCGCAACAGTGCAGCAACCTGTATTCCCTGCGGCGGAGTTGTCCGGGCGCAGGCTCCGGCGATCAATGGAATTCGCAGCGGTGTTGCCGGCGGTTATGCAGGACGCAGCGCCGGTGGACAAATCTGGGGATTAAACAAGTCTGCCTGGAAAAATGAAAACGACGAGAATCAAAATTATACCGGTCCTGTCCGGACCTGTTCGACTGATCGGATTCTGTCCGTATATGGCGCAGAGATCGCCGGCGGTTTCACCGGGTTAATGGAATGCGCGGATACTGCTGAGGGCGGCAATTTATCCCTGTTGTATGGATTAGTGAATGCAGAAAACCTGTTTGACGCACTGAGTATTGTCTATCCAACTGAAGAAAATACAGAAGTCAGCGGACCGTTAAGTAAGCTCGATTTGGAAACCTGGAACACGTGGGTTGATTATGTTGGAATCTATGGCGGCTTTGGCTCTGAATTGGCAGAGAACGGAAAATTTGTCGATCAAGAGACGCTTGATAAAAATCTGAGCCGCTATCTGTATGGTTATCATGTGGCTGCCGGCAGGAGTGAGATTTCCGGGGAAATCATCGCTTCTGAAGGCGGCAGTGCCGGCGGTTATGTGGGCGCGATGCACAGTGGCGTCATCACCAACGGCCAGGCCAAAGAGGTTAAACAAGTCTCTGCAATGCGAACTGCCGGCGGCTATGCCGGAGAAATGCTGAGCGGCGGTGCCGCATCGTTAGGGAGCGTAAGTATCCTGGGATTAAATTTAAATTTGGGACAGATGATCAAAGCCGTCGAGGTGTTTGTGCCAACGATCAAGAGTTCGTCTGTCCGGGGATACCAATCCGGTCTGATGGTAGCCGCAACCGGCGTTGATCCGAATGCGGAAATCGGCCATGCCGGCGGATATGTTGGCTTTGCGTCGGGCGGCCAGATCTGGGGTGATGTCAAAAATGAGCAAAATTCAACAGGAAACTGCGACGTACTTCGGCTCAGAGCGGTTAAGGGAACGCGATCTGTCGGCGGTTATGTTGGCAAAGCTACTTCCGCAGCCGCAGCCAGCGTCAGTACGCAGACTTCTGACGGACTTTTACAGAAGCTGCTGGATGCTTTAATAAAGAATACATCTGATTTAACGCGGATCTTGGAAGCTTCAATGACGACGATTCGCCAGGCCAAGGTCAGCGCTGCAGATGAAGCTTTTGGCTTTGTTGTCGAAGGACAGATCCATTCCGGCGGTTATGCCCGCAGTGCCGGCGGATTTGCGGGTACGCTGGAAGCTGCAGTTCTGGGGGATCGACATGGCGATACGCGACTCTGCGTTGAAAACTTACGCGGTGTGATCGGCGGCAACTATGCTGGAGGTTTCTTTGGCTTGGCTGATGTTGGCAGCGTTGCTTCCGTTTCCGGCAACGATACAACAGAAGGAAAAACAAGTATTCTGGAGTTCATTCAAGCTGGTGAGGTCAGCGTTCTGGACGCTTTCCGCAGCTATATTTACTCCGCTTCTGTTCAAGGGATCAGCGAAGGCTTCATCATCCGCGCTTATACTGAAGATACGGAAGGGACGCTTGACTCGAAACGCCTTACCGGCAATGCCGGCGGCTTTGGCGGCGGCTTGTTGAACGGAAGTGTGAAGAACTCGTCGGTTACCTCTCTGTCTTCCGTTTCCGGTTTAAATTATGTCGGCGGATTTATTGGACATTTAGGAAAGAATGGCGCTGTGGATGTCGATCGAGCTCAGGTGGCAGAAAAGTTAAACTTATTAAACGCTACCGCCGGTTTGTTCGATATCTGTGGATCTCATGTGGAAAGTTGTACGGTAACGGGCATTCCTGCCGGATATACCGTCACGGCTTCCAGTCCGCAGGCCATTGCCGGAGGGTTCAGCGGTTATGCCGATTTGTCCCGTATCTATGATTGCCATAGCGAACTGCTGAAAAAAGTGACCAGTGCCAACATTGCCGGCGGTTTCGTCGGGAAAACAGATATGAACTTTGTTGGAAATATCCAAATAAGCAGTTCCGCTGTTAACGTATTACTGATGATTGTAAATGCTTTATTAAAAATTTTGTATCTTAATGAACTTGAGAATATTGATCTGATAAAAATTGATTTTCCACCGATTGAAGAACTTAAATTATTCAATTTACACTTACTGACAGACGGGGATCTTTTATATGTCAATCTGCTGGGGTTAAAGATCGGGGTTGCCCTGGTTAAAAAAAGCGGCACAGATCCGGGGACAACCGATGTTGCGATCATAACTATCGGCGACAGCACAATAAAACTTCCGTGTACACAAGAGGGCGTTGATCGTAGTCAGGCCAATCTGGATATTCAACTGATCAAAGGCAATCGGACCAATCTGATCAATAACCAGGTCAGCGGTATCCATATCGGTTATGATGTCTTTGGCGCAGGCGCTTCCGACCTGGCGGATGGAATCAATCTGAACGGCTACAGCGGCGGTTTTGTAGGATATAACAACGAAGGCTTATTGGAAGACAACCGTATGACTTATTGTGATACTGTACGGGGATATGGTCAGGCTAATGCGCCGCAGGTTGGCCCATTTACCGGAACCAGCGTTTTAAAGACTGTGTATGATAATTACAATATGAATGTTATTGAAGGTAAAGGAAATATATACAGTATTTACCGCAAACTGGCTTCTACCTTCAATTTGATTCTCGGAATAGATTCTATAATACCATCGGAAGATGATGCAACGTATCAACGCTATGATCTCTCGCATTATACTCAGGTTGAATCTTATGATGATTTAAAGAATGCGAAACTAACAGACAATACGACGACGATCCCGTTAGAGGCCTATGTCAGTCCGGCGAAAGCCGTCCTGATGTTGGATACGCCGGTCATTGATAATTCGGAAAGTTTGCTTCCGGAACCCGGAGAAGTCCAGAACCCTTGCAATGAATATATCGAATATACAATTCAGAAGATCTGGAAGGATTGGGGAAACTGGGATCATCTAAGACCGGAAGAGATTCAAGTTATGATTTATCAAAGCTATGAGAATGCTGACGGGACTATTCAGAAAAAGCTCTATGCGGCAGATAACTTTACCAATCCATTTACATTGAGTGCAGAAAGTAATGGTTCTTCCTGGTCCGCAACCTGGAAAACCACTGAGGGTCAGATACGTCTCCCTGTCGCTTTCGAACAAGATGGAAAAATTTACTACTACTCATATACCGTTGAGGAAGTCCCCGTCAGCGGATATACGTCAACGATTAAATATGATACAACAGGCTATATTGCAACGATCACCAACCGACATGATCCAAAACTTCCCTTGACAGGCGGCCCGGGTGGAATCGCTCTGGCAGGGTTGGGAACTGTGATGATTCTGGCCGGATTGGAAAGCAAACGAAGAACAAAGAAGCGGAAAAAGCGAAGGAAAAGACGAAGAAGGAGACGATTAATCCACAATACAAAGAAAAAATCAACAGCCGTCAGAAACCAAAAATAGTAAAAGGAGAAGAAATAATTTATGAAAAAATGGATGACATGTCTTGCAAAAGCCTTAACCGTTTTTGCCCTTGTGATGGGATGCTTCATGAATGTCATGGCGGAAGAACCAGCCACAGATCCTACCGGTACATTAACGGTAAATGGAAATCAAAGTTCAACAGGCAAAACAATAACCGCTTATCAGATGTTTTCTGTAAAGGTAAATACCTCTGAGCCAGATAACTTGAGCTATACGTATGAATTGAATTCTGGATTTGAGGAGTTTTTTACAATAATAACAAAGGAGAAAGATTCAACAAAGATAAACGATGCGGCCTATGCTTATGTTTATGAGCTACAAGATGATAAGGCAAAAGTTGAATTTGCCAAAAAAGCATTAGCATATATTATTAGTCATTCTACTCAGTTCCCAGTGGACAATGGTGGAGTAAACAAAAGCGAAAAATTCGCGAAAGATGGAAATGGGGTTACTGCAACATTATCTAATTTACCGTATGGATATTATCTTGTGTATGCAGCAGGAGCTGCCGACACTACCGATTCCGCGAAACCTGGATCTCCGGCTGTATTAGTTTCTTTAGTGAAGGCAGAGACAACCATCGAATTAAAAAGTGCCTATCCGACAGTGGATAAGAAAGTTGATGATTTGGAAGCGACAAGCGCTGAAATTGGAACACAAGTAACATACAAGTTGACCTCAACGATTCCGGATATGACAGGATATTCATCTTATACATTCAAATTTGTAGATACTTTATCTGAAGGATTAACTTTAAATGAAGACAGTGTAAAGGTATATGTAGGCGAAGTACCAGACGCAATTCTAACAGATCCAGCGTATTCGAAAGAATTTGATAAGAACAGCAGAACTTTAACTATTTCAATGGATTTATTAAAAGAAAACTTTGCTGATCGAACTGGTGAACCGATTATTGTTACTTACACTGCAACAATCAATAAAAATGCTATTATATACAATAATAATTCAGCTGATCCAAGCAACAGTAACAACAACAGCGCCTATATAGAATACAGTAATGATCCATCTAACTCCCAAAACACTGAGAAGTCCCCGGCAGAAGTCGTTGAAGTTTATACATTTGATATCGTAATTAACAAATTCGCCGCAGGAAGCAAAACGCCGTTAGCAGGTGCTGAGTTTAGTTTATCGAAGAAATCTGATTCAACAAATTTAGAAAGCGATGCAATTCAGCTTATTCAAGTAACCTCTGACTCTGATGTATACCGACTCGCTGAATCAGGTGAATCAGGTTCAACCAGCACAATCGTTACAGGCTCTACCGGTGAAATTACCATTCAAGGACTCAAGGCGGGAACATATTATCTTTATGAAACGAAAGCTCCGGAAGGTTATAATAAACTTACAGCTCCCATAACAATCGTCATTGAGGCAGAGTATGACTCTGAAGGTAAATTCTCAAAGAGACAGGTTATAGTTGATAACAACACGGCATCTAAAAGCAATGTCGTCAATATTGAAAACCGGGCGGGCGCTGTTTTACCGGATACCGGTTCGATGGGGACGATGATTTTCTCCGCTATGGGCGTAGTGATGGTTATCCTGGGTTCGATCTGGATGAGCCGCAAAAAGAAGGGTAGTCGTGCGTAACAAATTTAAAAAACTGAGTGATTGGATTCCGGGACTGATTATTGGAACTGGAGTTTTGATCTTACTTTATCCGACAGTCAGTAATTATCTGAATTCGAAAAATGCCAGCCGCAGCGTGGATTTTTATGAGGAAGCCGTTGAGGCGTTATCTCAGGATCAGCGGCTGGAGCAGCTGGATGCAGCGCGTTCGTACAATGAGGTGCTGTATGCTCAAAATGGATCAAATACGCCGCAGATGAGCGAATATGGCGAATATGTGGCGGGAGAAAACTATATGGAACTGCTGAATGTCAGCGACGACGGGATCATGGGATATTTGATGCTGCCAAAGCTGGACGAAGCGGTTGCCATCTATCATGGTACGGATGAAGCAGTATTGCAGACTGGCATTGGTCATCTGGCTAATACGTCGCTGCCAGTCGGCGGGTCCTCAACACATGCCGCCTTATCGGGACATCGGGGACTGCCGTCAAAACAGTTGTTTACTGATTTGGATCAGATGCAGATCGGGGATGTATTTGTGATCAGGGTGCTGGGACAAACTCTGGCCTATCAGGTAGATCAAATCCTGACTGTATTGCCGGAAGAAATGGATGCCCTGGCGATCCAGGAAGGCCAGGATTATGTAACGCTGATCACCTGTACGCCCTATGGGATTAATACTCACCGATTGCTGGTAAGAGGAACCCGAATTCCAGATGCGGAAGCAGTGAAAGAAGTCGACGCAGCGGAGAAAACAAAAGTCATCCCGCAGGCTGTGAAGGAACTGTTGATCGCCCTGAGCGTATTAGTTCTCTATTTTACTCTACGATGGGGGCTGAAACATTTAAAGAAATGGAGGTAAGCTTATGGAAAAGGCAAATCATCAACGAAGAATTGCGATCATCCTGAGTGCAGGATTTGTCTTTTTCCTGATGCTTTGTCCAGTCCTGGCCGAAACTCAGCGTCAAGGGGCCATTCTCATTGAGGCCCAAATTCAGACAGAGGAGGGCCTCCAGGCGCTGGCAGAAGACACATATTCTTTAGTGAAGATTGCTGACCGCATCCAGGGAGAAACCGGAAAAGAAGATTATCAGATCGCGGATGCGTTTGTCAGTTATGATCGTAATTGGACGCAGCTCAGCGCTTCAGAAATGAGAGACGCAGCGAATGTGTTAGCTCAAGCTGCCGCAAAACTACAGATGTATACTGCTTCTGTAACAACGAATTTGCAGGGAAACGCCTGTTTTAGCGAATTGCCGGCAGGATTATACCTTATTGACAGAACTGATGCATCCATTCAAAACAGAGCGTATCAATGTAGTCCAGTGCTGGTCTTTCTTCCATATCCATTTCAAGGAAAGGAACTTTGGGAAGTCAATGTACAACTGAAGTTTGAACATCAGCCTTCATCGCCAGTAGCGCCGGAGGGACCGATTTCAAAATGGTCAGGGAAGGTGCCGGGAACTGGAACAGGAGTGTTTGACACGCTGGTATGCCTGGCGGCCGGCAGCGGAGTTGTGTTAATTGGTTTGTTGGAGCTGCGCAGACGGCTGAAGGGAAAAACGGCGACTGAGGACGATAAACAATGAATCCGCAGCGGGCATTACGATGGATCAATCGCTTGATCGTTATGATAACGCTTCTATTTTCTCTGGCACTTGGGAGCATTGGTTTATTATGGTACTCTGCCCGGCAGGGGCAGGCTAAGCTGTGGCAGTTGGCGCAGGAAGTCCATTGTGATGATCTATCTGATCAGGAAAACGTTTTTCTTCAACGATTGCAGCGGCTGCATGAGAAAAATGAGGATCTGTTCGGTTGGTTGAAAATCGAAGGAACTACGATTGACTTTCCTGTGATGGCAACGCCTCGAGACCCGGAATTTTATTTGCGGCGAGACTTTGATAAACGATGGTCGCACAGTGGACTTCCATTTCTTTCCGATAATTGTCTGGATTCTTTGAATTGCGATAATTGGATCATTTACGGACACCATATGAAAACGCACAGTATGTTTACGGATTTATTATTATACGAAGATGAACAATTTGCCAGGGAACATCCAATACAATTCAGCACATTAGAAGAAACGGGCGTCTATCGTGTAATAGCGGCATTGCAGGCGGATAACAATTCAGCCTTGCCGTTTTATAAAACTACGGATTTTTCCGATCTTGGTCAATTTGAACGCTGGATTCAGACTGTGGAATCTGCCAGTTTATATGATATGAACATCGAGGCAAATGCGGGCGACACCTATATAACGCTGATTACTTGCCGCGAATCTTCGTCTGTCAATGAGCGGTTTATCGTAGTCGCTCGCGAATCTGGGGAAAAATAAACTCACTCGATTATTAATAATTGAAAAATATTACAAAGGACTGTCCTTTCAAAAATAGTGTTGAACGAAACAAGAAAGACGCAGACGGGTTCCAGAAATGGGACTCATTTTTAAGGCTCTTTCAAAAATAGTGTTGGTGAGAGAAAAACCGAAACAAGAAAGACGCAGATGAGTTCCAGAAATGGGACTCA
>NZ_JADNEM010000027.1:0-41119 GCF_015552275.1 Holdemania sp. 1001302B_160321_E10
TTATATCGGAGGGTATTTGTTTTTTTAACACTTTAAGCTCTGGCACCACGCGCATAGCACGTGGTATCCACTTCGTATGAAAAAGCGGCGCTTTGCGGCAGCCGCTTTCAGATCCTGTTATTGCTTTTCCGATTTCTTGTTCAGATACGCGTCGATCTTCTTTTTCTGATCCTCCGGGATCGTCCGTTCAATCGGGAAGACGGCGCTTTGATCGAGCTGATCCAGAAAATTCAGCACCAGCTCCGTCGTTTTTTCCAGACTTTCAGCGCTGAGATAACGCAGGACGTCGTGACGGTTGTGGATATAATTGGCTCCCTTTTCGCCAAAACGCATAAAGCTGACCGACGGAATGCCCTGATCGGAAAACGGCACTTCGTCGCTGGAATACACGTCGCTTTTGACTTCCAGCTGAATCCCGGTCTGGGCGGCATAGGTTTGCACCATCGCTTCCAACGACTGCGGGCCTAAGCACCAGGCGCTGTCATGACCCAGAATTGCACCGGCCACGTCGACGTTCAGATTGAAGCGGATCGCTTTTAAATCTTCCTCATGGGTGTCGACATAAGCATGCGAGCCTAACAGCCCGCGTTCCTCGCTGCCGCACCAGATAAAGCGCAGCGTGCGGTTGGGATGATGGTCGTGGTAGTGCTGAAGCAGCGCCATCAGGATCACGCTGCCCGCCCCGTTGTCGTAGACGCCGGTGCTGTATTCGACTGAATCATAATGCGCCGTCAGCACGATCACATCCTCTGGCCGGGTTAAGCCCTGAATCTCCGCAATGACATTCTGCGAAACTGCCGGTGCAGATTTCTGACGCACGACCAGCGTGACCATTTTCGGGTTTTCCTGAACCAGCCGCATCGCGTCGTGTATCGACATGTTCACGCCCGGCAGTTTCCCCAGCTGTGCCAGCTTTTCCCGCAGCTCGCGATGGGCGATATCCGTGGCTTCCTCCTCATCGCGGGCTTCACCGTTATAAGTGATAAACCCCACCGCGCCGCTTTCAATCAACGCCTGATACAGCTTATAGTTCAGATAACCGTTGACCAGCACGATCTTCCCGCTGGCCTGCTGGAGACTGACAGGCCCGGGGATTTCCATATAATAGAACGGCGCGGTCAGGCCGCTTTCGTCGGTTTCCCCGCAGTTGCCATAGGCTGTGACCGGATAGCTGTTCTTTTCGGTAGCGCAGCGGACTTGTTCGATCTTCCAGCCGGGAACCTCAAACATTTCCAGCCGGGCTTTTTCCCCGCGTTCCTCAATTTCATCCCGCAGAATCTCCGCCGCCCGTTTTTCCTCTGCCGTGCCGCTGACTCTTACAAAGCCGATCTTTTGAAGTAATTCCCATTGCGTTGTGCTCATTTCTCATCTAACCTCTTTTCATAAGCGACCCTCAGACTCAGATCGCGATGCAGCTGAATGACGCCGCAATATTGATAATGGTGTTTTTCCAACAGCCGCCGCATCGAAGTATTGTCCTGATGCGTGTCGATTTTCAAACTCTCTACCCCACGCTGCCGGCACATCTGTTCCGCCTGTTCCAGAATCCAGCCGGCAATCCCCTGACCTTTGAGCTTATCGTCAACCGCGATCCGGTGGATTACGGCATACGGCCTCTCGGTCAGCCATTGGCCGCTGACCATCGTCGTGTAATTTTCGTCCGGCGCAAAAGCGATCGTCGCGCAGGCAGCTACCGCGCCGTCAAGCTCGGCGACATAGGCGGTTCCGTTTTGAATATCCCGGCGCAGAGTCGCTTCGTCAGGATAGCCATCCTGCCACTGATCAATTCCGTGGGCTTTAAAATATGCCTGAGCTTGATGCAGAATCGTCATGACCGCCGGCAGATCTTCTTCTTTCGTCACCCTGAATCTCATCGTGATTCCCCCTTTTCTCCTATTGGATATGCTTTGTTTTCGAGCCGGGAAACCGGGCTGTATCAGCCAGCCATTCCCCGGCATGTCTGGCTTATTCCAGAAACCGGCAGGTTTCCAGCGTCCGGCCGAGAAACTCCTGCAGCCGGGCCATTTCCCTGTGAATGCAGGAATGCTCCGCTTCGTTCAGGGATTCCCACAATGTAACCTGCACCGCTGCCTTCTCCCGTTGAACGCGCGCATTCCAGAATCCGACAATCCGCGTATCTTTGAGAAGGACGCCGGGACTGCCGACTGTCCGCCAGACTTTCTTCTGCGCCGCTTTGTCCGGCAGAATCCAGCTGCGCTGAGGCAGATCCAGAAACGGATCGTGCGGACCGAGCAGCTGAATCTTGGATTCCTCCGGCGGCAGACTTACCAACAGATCAAGATCCGCTTCCAGCATCCATCCACGCTGCCCTTCCACTTCGATTTCCGCCCGCTCCTCTTCAGTTAAAGCCCACAGTCGTTTTGCCTGAGGCAGGCCACATCCGCTCCAGCGGGCAAAATCCTGCACCGTCGCCGGGCCATAACAATGCAGAAACTTTTCCACAATCCGCGAAGGCTGCGCCTGTAAATCCAATGCTTGTCCAAGCTCGGCGGCAGGACTGGTAAACGACGGCTGATTCCCCTGACGTTCTCCCATCATCACGCGGCCTTCCAAAGCACATTGTCGAAGCAAATACGACACGGCCGCTTCCAGCAGCGTCTGTTTTTCCGCTACCAGCGACGGTGCATCCGCCCGTTCACGGATGGGATCCGGCAAATACGGCTTCATGGCTTCGGCTAAAACATGATCAAGCCGGGCTTTGCTTACGATCCGGTTGTGCTCCAGCACCGCGCAGGCCCGGCGCAGCGCTTCCAGCAAGACATTGCGGTCAGCGCCTAACGCCTGCGCGGTATAGGACAGCGGCTGCGCGTAGATCGGCACTTCCTCCGACTGCGCCGCCAGCGCGCTTAAAAACGTTCCCGCTTCCGCAAGCGGAAATATCGTCGGCGCACCGCGCAGACTCCACGTCTGCATCAGACATTTCGTTTCGATCAAATCCTGCCGCAGATCGCTGCGCTCAAGTTCCGCAACCCGCACCGCCATCGCCAGTTCCCAGCTGCCGGGCGGACTGTTGACGATTCCGCAGGCCGAAACCGCTTCAAGTCTTTGTGCCCGCGGCAGTTTCTCATCTAAATGATGAGCGTGCCGCTGATGGCGCAAGGCTTGTTCCTTCGTCATCGCGCGCATGGCTGATCCCTCCGTTCATGCTTTCAGTGTATCACAAAATGCAGCGGGCTGACACCATAAGAAAAGCGAAGATTCACTGCGCCAGCAGGATCTTCGCCCGTTGCTTTCCTTCTTCCAATGTCGCTTCCGCCGGTGCGCCCTCAAACACAAAACCCTCGCCGCACAGCTCGCCGCCCGTCAGCCTTGTCCGTTCTTCCCAAGGTTTCATGTACGCACCCGCACCCCAGCCGTAAGAGCCGAACAACAACACCGGTTTGCCCCGTAAATACGGTTCAATCTGGGCCAGTGCCGGCAGAAACTCGTCGCCATCCAGCTCCTCGACGCCATGGGCCGAACAGCCCAGCGCCCAATGTGTGATCGTCGGCAGCTCCGCAGCAGGCAACGCCGAGGCCGGACACAGAACCACCTCCGCGCCTTCTTTTCGCGCCTGTTCCGCAATCGCCTGAGCCATCTGTTCTGTATTGCCGGTCGATGACGAGTACATCACCATACATTTTTTCATTTTGATCCGTCCTCCTGCTTTCAGGATGGATCGTTTTCTTCTGTTTTAAACAGAGTTTCCCGAGAACTTTTCCCCACTCCTGATCTTCCGGATTTTACTGCATTCCCAAGCCTTCTTTTTCAATGCCTGCCTTTTGAATCAACCAAATGAAAAAACGGAAGCTTGTTGCCTCCGTTCTTTGATTCAGGATTACAGTTTCAGGAATTTCTCAACATCCAGCACGAAGATTGTGGCCCCTCCGACCTGGACTTCAACCGGGAACGAAGCATAACGGCCAATATCGTAAGAAGCGGTTGACGGAACGATTTCTGTTCTGCGCTTACTTTCATTGCCGATAATTTCAATCGCCTGATCCACTTTATCGTCATCTGTACCGACGATCATCGTTGTATTGCCTGCCCGCAGGAATCCGCCGGTCGTCGCCAGCCGGGTCACCTGGAAATTGGCTTTGGTTAAAGCAGAAGAAACACTGGAACTATCATCATTCGAGACAATGGCTAAGATCAGTTTCATAATCAAGGCCTCCTTTTATATATCTCTATTTTATCATATTTTGCCCGCCTTGAAATCCCTTTTCAATGATTTTCATAGAATCTTTATCCTTCTTTCAGAGCCGGCCCGCTAAGCCGCAATCCCGCTTTTCCTTCTGTTTTAATCCAATTCATGAAGCGTTAAAAAAAACAATATGCGCTGCGGCAGAACACAATAGAGATAAGAATCCATGAAACAAACAGCTTTTCATGACGGCAGAAAAGCCCTGTCCTGCCGTTTCGATCATTTTTATAATCTTTCAATAAAATTCTGGTATACTGATTTCAAGGAAGTGATCGGCATGTCCAACGAACTTTTTCAATATATGATTCAATCCGATCCGCTGAGCGAGCGGCTTTACCATTACCGCCTGAAAGCATTTTGTGCCGGTCGCATTTTAGCGCAGGCTGAGGAAAATCCGCAGTCCTACGTCCATTTGTTCCGCGTCAATTACGTTGTCCGCGGCAAAGCTCTGCTTTTGATTGACGATCAGGCGCTTCCCGTCCATGCCGGCCACGCCGTGATCATTCCTCCGCGCGGGATTTTAACGCAGGCCAATCCGAAGGAAGAAGTGGAAACCTACTTCATTAACTTTGACGTCAGCAATCTGGCGATGCGCAGCGAATTCATGACGCGCTTGTTGGAATGGTTCCCCTTCTATCAGGTCCGCGACAACGATCGCCAGATCCTCCGCTACTTGCTGGAACGGATCTTTGACGAAGCCGCCGATGCTGAAATGGGTTCCTGTCTGATCGTTCAGAACCTGTTCTGTTCGCTGCTGATCAAAATGGTGCGTATGGCCCAACAGGGAAAAGCCGTTTTGACTCTGCGGCCGATTCCGATCAGTTCCACTCATTATCTGATCAGCCGGGCCGTCAGTTATGTCTATCAGCACATCGGCGATCATCTGACGGTAAAAGAAGTCGCGGACAGCCTGAATATCAGCGAGATCTATTTGTACAAACTGTTTAAGGAACATACCTCGCAATCGCCGCAGAATTTCATTCTGGAATATCGTCTGCATTTAGCGCGGGAATACTTAAGCAATCCGGATGTTCCGATCAAGATGATCGCGCAGCAGCTGGGCTTTGCGAACGCTGATTATTTTTCAGCCAGCTTCCGCAAATATACCGGATGTTCGCCCTCCGTCTATCGGCAGCAGCTGTTAAGCTCCAACGAAATGCTGCTTAATCCGGAATGAATTAAGAATCAAGGACAAACCATGAGGTTGTCCCTGCGGCTTTATCGCAGAAGTTTCCTGTAATCCAAAGTTACGATAAAACCCACCTTGCGAGTGGGTTTTTGCGTTATGTTTTTACGTTAGCGCCGTGATCCGACCGCCGCTTCGCGTGTTTGGCAGTTCTGTGGGTGATCCAGTTCCTCCCGCAGCACCTGATCGAAGCTCGCCAGCGGCATCGGTTTGAAATACACATAGCCCTGGACGATATCGCAGCCGGCAGCCTTCAGGAACTCCACCTGTTCCGCCGTTTCCACCCCTTCCGCAATCGTTTTCATCTGCAGCTCATGCGCCATCGTCAGAATATTGCGGATGATGATCCGTTCGCGGCCGATATCCACAGATTGGCGGAAAAACAGAATATCAAGCTTCAGCACCTGAATCGGCAGATTTTTCAAAATATTCAGCGAGGAATAGCCGCTGCCAAAATCATCCAGCGAACAGATAAATCCCCGCCGGCGTAATTCCTCGACGACGTGCAGGAAGATCTGATCGTCTTTTAACATCACGCTTTCCGTAAATTCCAGTTCCAGTAAACCGTCGGGAATTGCATAGCGCTGCTTGACCGCCGTATACCAGTCAAGGAAATCATCCTGAAACAGATCCAGCCGCGATACATTGACCGCCAGGTTGATCGGCGGGCGTCCTTCTTTGAGATAGGCGTGCAGCCAGGCACAGGCTTTTTCAAACATCAGCCGGTCAAGCTGGGTAATCATGCCGTTGTGCTCAAACAGCGGAATGAACTGATCGGGCGGAATCAACCCTTTCTCCGGATGAATCCAGCGTGCCAGACATTCCCCGCCGACGATCCGGCAGTCCTGCTGAATATTGACCTTGCCTTGGACGTACAGTTCGAATTCCCCGCGTGCCAGGGCTTTTTTTGCCTGAGCTTCCAGCTCGGATTCCCGCAGCGTCTGAGCGCGCAGCTGCGGGGTGAAGAAAGCGAATTGATTGCCCGGCTGATCTTTTACTGAACGATGGGCAATGTTGGCCCGGTTGACCATCTCGTTCACCGACAGCGTTAGATCGTCTTCGCAGACAGGGAAAAAGCCCATGCACAGTTCCAGATGAACAAGCGCAGAATGTTCGTTAAGCTGTTGATCGAGCTGCACTAACAGCTGGTTAAACCAGGCGGCCAGCCGCTGGGGGTCCAGAGTCTGCAGCAGCCCGGCAAAATTATCGCCGGACACCCGGCAGAACAGCTCGTCCTTCTCCAGCGACGCTTTCACGACGGCGGAAAAATCACGCAGCAGTGCATCGCCCTGTTCATAGCCGAACAGATCGTTGAAATATTTGAACTTTTTGATATCGCAGTACCATACGGTACAGCCGCTTTTGAGCAGCGCCGGAACGTCTTTCTGAAACGAGGCAAAATTGCCTTCCTGCGTTAACGGATCCTGATACGCCAGGGTTTCCAGCGCTTTCTGATTTGCTTGCATACTGCGGTTCTGCCATTCCATCAAGAGTAAAAAAATCATAGCAGCCAGCGTGATGACAAGCGTCATTCCCAGCGAGGTTTTGTCATAATTTTTATGCAGCGCCGCCGTCGGCACCGCACAGAACAGATACCAGCGATTTACGCCCAGCGGCACCAGCTGCGCAATCGCCGGCTGTCCGGTAAAAGAGCGGTAGCGCAGGCTTCCGGCGTGTCCCTCAGTCAGCCAGTTCCGCAGCGTATCCCGCGTTTTATCCGTGAATTGTCCCAACTCCGCCAATGTCTGCTTCCTGGCCTGCGGCTCATGATGCGGGCGCATCAATACAGCGCCGGTTTCATCCACAAGCAGGCTGTATCCCTCGCCGTTAAGCAGCGGCGCATCCAGAATAGAGCTGTAAACATCCATCAGATTCTCCGCGATTAAAACACCGGTCGGTTCGCCGTCGTTGTTTTTAATCAACATTCCATAGCTGCCCATCCATTCCTGTTTTTCATCCAGCTGCGGGTTGGAGAGACTGCGGCCTTCCCTCACCGTCTGCTGAAAAAAAGGTTCCCGGCCTACTTGTTTTTTCAAATGATGATTGCTGCGGATATCGACCAGATCCGCATTGCCGCTTAAATCGGCATAGCCCATCCGGACGAACTGATTCTGATTGTTGATCGTTTCCAGAATGGCAATCATCCGCTCCGCGTCGTTGATTCCCGTTTCCCCCAGCACGATCGCCAGCGCTTCCAGCGTTTGAAAATCACCGTCAATCTGTTTGATCATCGTGTTCTGCAGCTGGGCGGCGGCATTGTCCAGATATTGAACGCTGTCGTTTTCGCTCTGCGTGCGCATATACTGAACATACCCCAGACTGCCCGATAAAAAGCACAGGCAAATCCCTATGATTGCAATTTTGGTTTTTTTCTGGGCTGTTTGTGGATTCATTTTTTTTACCAACCTGTTGTTTTAATTTTACCATAGACCGTTGTTCCATGACAAGGAATAACCCGTAGGGAAGTCCTCAAAAGCGCACGGAATTGAACAAAGTTCCTGATTTTCCCAAACTGATTTCATTTCTTTCCAAACAAAATGGGAAGTCGGTTGGCAAACGCAGTTTCCACGCAAAAACATCCCGCGATGAAGCCGGGATGTTACTCTGCATTAACAATCAATGAGGATATTCAGCTTAAACGTTGAAGCGGAAATGCATGACGTCGCCATCCTGCACGATGTAATCCTTGCCTTCCAGCCGCAGCTTGCCCGCCTCTTTTAAGGCGGTTTCACTCTTATACGTCATCAAATCGTCATAGCTGTACGTTTCCGCGCGGATAAAGCCGCGCTGGAAATCGGTGTGGATAATCCCGGCACATTCCGGCGCCGTCATGCCCTCGCGGAAGGTCCAGGCGCGGACTTCCGGTTCGCCGGCGGTGAAGTAAGTCTTCAGCCCTAACAGATGATACGCAGACTTGATCACGCGGTCCAGACCGGATTCAGGAATTCCCAGCTCTTCCAGAAATGCCAGCTTCTCTTCTTTTTCCAATGACGACAGTTCTTCCTCGATCTGCGCGCAGATCGCGATGACGTCGTTGTTCTCCGCTTCGGCATACGCCTTGACCAGCTTGTAGTAAGCGTTGTTTTCCGGATCGGCGATGTCGTCTTCCGACATGTTGGCGACGTAGATCATCGGCTTGGCGGTCAACAGCTGATAGCTTTTGGCAATCAGCGCTTCTTCCTTGCCTAATTCAACGCTGCGGGCCGCTTTGCCTTCGCGCAGCGCTTCGACCAGCTTGCTTAACACCGCGTATTCTGCAGCGGCTTCCTTATCTTTCGCCTGGGCTTTGCGTTCAACCTTGGTGATCCGGTTTTCCACTGTCTGCAAGTCGGCCAGCGCCAGCTCCAGATTGATGATCTCAATGTCGCGGATCGGATCAACGGAGCCTTCGACATGCGTGATATCCGGGTTGTCAAAGCAGCGCACGACATGGCACACAGCGTCGACCTGACGAATGTGGCTCAAAAACTGGTTGCCCAGACCTTCGCCTTTGGACGCGCCCTTGACCAGACCGGCAATGTCCGTAAATTCGAAAGTCGTGCGGATAATTTTCTTCGGGTTGAACAGCGCCGCGATGTTGTCGATGCGCTCATCCGGCACTTCGACGACGCCGACGTTGGGCTGAATCGTTGCGAACGGATAGTTCGCCGCCTCGACCTGACTCTGGGTGATGGCGTTAAACAGGGTCGACTTGCCAACATTGGGCAGTCCGACGATACCTGCGGTTAATGACATAAGTTTTTCATCCTTTCACTCACGCGGCTTCTCAAGCAAAGCTGGCCGCGGAAATCCTTTATTAGTTTACCTTTTTTCAGTCTGATTCTCAAGATGCAGCGGACGGTCAGCGGCAGAAAAGACGGATTTTACTCCGCCTTGTCCGCTTTCTCAATCAGTTTTTTACATTTCCGCTCAAATTCCGAACGGGGAAACATGATCGCCGCACCGCAGCCCAGACATTTGATCTTGATGTCGGCGCCCATGCGGATGATCTTCCAGTATTTTGATTTGTGGCAGGGATGTTCCTTCTTCATCTCCACAATGTCGTTTAAATCGTAATCCGTAATCATTGGTTATTCCCCTTCATGGTGACGATAAGCCTTCAGTGTATTTTTCAGCAGCATCGTGATCGTCATCGGCCCGACGCCCTTGGGAACCGGCGTGATGAATCCGGCCTTCGGCTCGACTGACGCAAAGTCCACGTCGCCGACCAGTTTGCCTTCAGCGTTGCGGTTGATGCCCACGTCGATCACCGCCGCGCCTTCCTTCACGTAGTCCGCCGTGACCATTTTGGCCCGGCCGACCGCGGCGATCAGGATATCGGCTTCCGCGCACACCTGCGCAAGATTTTCCGTTTTGGAATGGCAGATCGTGACGGTCGCGTTCTCATTTAACAACAGCCGCGCAACCGGCGCGCCGACCAGATTGCTTCGGCCCAGCACGACCGCGCGCTTGCCTTCCGGATTAATTCCCATCCGATGAAGCAGCTCCATACAACCCAGCGGCGTGCACGGCACAAAGCCGTCTTCTTTTAAATGCAGCTTGCCGACATTGATCGGATGAAAGCCGTCGACATCTTTGTCCGGCCGGATTTCGCGAATCACCTGCGCGCTGTCCAATCCCTGAGGCAGCGGCAGCTGGCATAAGATGCCGTCGACCGCCGGATCCTCGTTCAAACGCCGGACCACCGCCATCAGTTCAGCCTGAGAAGTCGAAGCCGGCAGCTTGATCAGCTCCGATTCCATTCCAACCTGCGTGCAGGCTTTTTCCTTGCCGGTGACATACGAAAGCGAAGCCGGGTTATCCCCAACCAGAATCACTGCCAGCTTCGGCATCCGCCGTCCGGCAGCCCGCAGCGCCCCGATTTGTTCGCTCAGTTCTGCGCGGATGTCTTTTGATACTTCAGAGCCATAAATCACCTGTGCCATCGTCTTCCTCCTTGATCAGACTTTCCGTCTGTTTCCTGCTTTCTTTGCCCGCTTTTGTTTCAAGCGGCTTTAAGACCGCCCGCGCTTAAAATAATTCGCGGCTGTCCAGAATTAACGTCACCGGCCCATCGTTGAGCAGCCGGACTTTCATCTCGGCTCCGAAAATGCCCGGCTTGACGACCAGGCCTGTCTTTCGCAGCGCGTCGTTGAACGCGTCGTACAACGGACTGGCGATCTCCGGCCGAGCTGCCTGATCGAAGCTTGGACGCCGGCCTTTCTTACAGTTGGCGTACAGTGTGAACTGGGAAATCGACAGCACCTGTCCGCCGATTTGCTCAATGGATAAATTCATTTTACCATTTTCATCTTCAAAAATGCGCAGATCATGTACTTTCGCAGCCATTTTCTCAACGGTTTCCGCAGTGTCGCCGTCGACGATTCCAACTAACAAAAGATATCCCTGCTGAATTTCATTAACAAGCTGCCCGTCGATCGTGACGGACGCTTCACTCACCCGCTGCAAAACTACTCTCATGACTTCCTCCCTGATAAGAAACCTTTCTCATTTTTAGTTTTCTGTCTTTCTTCTCTTTAATTATAACGGAAAACCGTTGCACCGCAAGCACAGAGAGGATGCAAAGCGGTCGTTATCAAACAGAATCAGTTCTCACTCTCGTTTCTGTTTTCCTAATTTCTCTGCGCAAACTCCTGAAAAGCACGATTCTTCCGGACCTGCCCAAGCACTTCGGCTGCCGGAAAGAAGAAACGTTTCCTATTTTGTTTTCAGATGGTAAAATAAGACGAAGGAGTTGATCGCATGAAACAACCTTTAGCCTTTCGAATGCGGCCGGAAACTTTGGACGAGGTGATCGGTCAGCAGCATCTCATCGGACCCGGGCAGGTGATCCGGCGCTGTATTGAACAGGGCCGGTTGTTTTCGATGATCTTTTACGGGCCGCCGGGGACGGGCAAAACGACGCTGGCCTCAGTGCTGGCCAACGAGCTGCATCTGCCTTACCGGCTGTTCAACGCCGTCACCGGCAATAAAAAAGAACTCGACACCATTTTTGAGGAAGCTAAATTTTACGACGGACTCGTCTTAATCATCGACGAAGTTCACCGCTTAAATAAGGACAAGCAGGATCTGCTTCTGCCGCATGTGGAAAACGGGCGGATTATCCTGATTGGCGCGACGACCTCCAATCCGACGATGGCGATCAATCCGGCAATCCGTTCCCGCTGTCATTTGTTCGCGATCAAGCCGTTGGAAACCGACGATATCATCGCGGCGCTCAACCGTGCGGCAGCCAGTGAAAAGGGCTTAAACGGACAAGTCAGACTGGATCCGAGAGCAGCCGAACTGATCGCCAGCTATTGCGGCGGAGACATCCGCTATGCCTTGAACGTCCTCGAGCTGTGCGCGATCGCCAGCGATGAACCGGTGATCAGCCCGGAACTGGTGCGGCAATATGTCCAGCGGCCGGTACAGGGCATCGACAAGGACGGCGACGGACATTACGACGCCGTCAGCGCATTTCAGAAAGCGATCCGCGGCAGCGATGTGGACGCTTCCTTATATTATCTGGCGCGGCTGATTCAGGCGGGTGATATGGACTCGATCGAGCGGCGGCTGCTGGTCATCGCCTATGAGGATATCGGGCTGGGCAATCCGGCCGCAGTGGCCCGCACGATCTCGGCGATCGACGCCGCCAAGCGCGTGGGTTTCCCGGAAGGCATGATTCCCTTGGGCGTTGCGGTGATCGACTTGGCGCTGTCCCCAAAATCCAAGTCAGGCGAACTGGCGATCCAGGCCGCGATGGCGGAAGCGGAAGCCAGCGATCCGCCGGTGCCGGCCTATCTGCGTTTCACCCCGGTCGGCATGAAGGAAGAAGACAAGTATCCTTATGATCGTCCCGATTTGTGGCACAAGATTCAATATCTGCCCGACGCGATCCGAACCAAACGGTTTTACCAACCGCAGGCCACCTCGGCCTATGAAAAACAGCTGGCGGCCAACTATGAATCATTAAAACGCTATGTTCGCTCCAAAAATCTGGCAGAATTGAAGCGGGGAAAATAACCCGCTGCGAATTTCCGCTTCGCTCACGTTTTAACAGGTCTGGACGTCTTCGCAACGATCCGGACTTTTTCATTTTCGGTTATGCACCGTCTCAAAATTTCCACCCGCTTCGGTTATGCTTATCGCATCTCAAGCTTGGTTTTCAGCTGAATTTTCAGGCTGCCCGCACCGCCCTTTCACCCCGAAAATGCAAGCGGTGCCATCACAAAAATTGAAGGTTAAAAAATCTGATATTTTTACCTTTTTTCAAGAAGAATCTTGACCGATCGCCCGCATTGGAAATCTGACAAAAACGTCATTTTGTCTGCGGATTCACTCAGAATGAGTCGGTTTTGCTAGTCATTTTTGAAGAAGTGTCTACGGAATTCTTAAATTTTTATGAATTTCCGGGAAAGAAAAACGAAGGAATTTTCTCCCATTTTTAACAAAAAGGCCTTCAAATGTGGGATTTTCATGTGAATTCTGTGAAAATTTCCTTATTCAATTTGCCATCGAAATTATTTCATTATACAATAATCATGGTCGTGAACCGAAGGAGGAAATTATGACTCAAAAACATAAAGCTCTTTCCAGTTCATTAACGATCGTTACCTTGCTTACATGCTTTACCACTGCGGCGATCACTTCTCCGATCCGAGCCGAGGGTGAATCCGAAGCAGACGTCAAGCCAACGATCCGTCTGGAAATTAACGACCTGAATGCCGCTGATAAAATTAAAACAGCGTTATTTCAGGAAGCCGCTGTCAGTGTCCCGGCCGAAGAAACGACATTGATGGCCCCGGCCGCTGATCTGACGAATGCCGAAATTAAAATCGATCAGTTAGACTTGAGCAAAATTGGACAACAGGATGTCATGGTTCATTTGACGCTGAACAACAGCGCTGCGCAGAACAGTCTGCTGCAGACAACCTTGTCGCGCGAAGTGACCCTGGACATTCAGGATACAACCGCTCCGGTCATTGAATTAAAGTATCCGCACATCCGTTTGGAATACGAAGAGGAATGGAATCCGCTGGATTGGGTGGAATCTGTTTCCGACAACAGTCTGGAACCGTTAGACATCCAGCAGCTGTGGGTAGAGAATTATGTCGACGCTTCTCAAAGCGGCGAATATGAAGTTTATTTCTCGATCGCTGACGCTTCCGGCAACGTGGGTTTTGCCACGCTGGGCGTCCAGGTCAAGGAAAAACCGAAGCCGAAATCCAGCGGCGTGGTCGCTGGCGACGCGATTACATCCATGTTGAACCTGATCAACAATGCCCGCGCCGATGCCGGTTTGGATCCGTTGTCGCTGGGCGATGAAAACGCGCAGGCGGCGATTGGCGTCCGCGCTTCGGAAGCGGCAGGTTATGTTTCCCACAAACGTCCGGATGGTTCCCATTATAAAACGGCGTTTGATGAATACGGCGTTTCTTACAGTCATCCGCTGGAGATTCTGACCTACGCCGGCAGCACTGTGCAGGATAAATTCAACTGGTGGATGAATTCTTCAGGCCATCGGGCGATCATCCTGAGCAGCAGCTCGACAAAGATCGCAATCGGCTACTCCGGTAAGATGTGGGCAGCGATCGCCTATCAATAACAAACCCGGAAAGGGATGTTCTTCTTGATGAAGATCATCCTTTTTTCTTTTTCCTCGAGGAACACGCTGTAATAAAAGCAGACAAGGGACGTGATCGGAAGGAAGGTTTTTGATTTGAACGGCAGTCCGCATGTAAAAAACCGCACCTGTACGACGCCGCAGGAGATCGAGAAGCTATTCCATCAGGAAAGCTTGCAGACGATAAGTCAGCTCCTCTGCAGCATGCGCGATCTTCTGCCATGTCTGAAATCGGGCAGGACTCAGCTGCCGATGCTGGGAAAGGATCGCCCGATTTTGATCCATTTCATTGGTCATCTCTCCTGAAAAAAAATCTGGATGTCCAGATTTTTTTACTTATGCCTGTGCTCTCTCTTTCCGATGGATAACCGTTTACTCCGCCGCTTTCCGCGCCAGTGCCAACGCCTGCGCCACCGTTGCGACACTGCAGGAAGCCTGCGCCTGAATAGCCGGGGCCGCATGGTCGATGCAATAGCTTAACGGAATGACCTTGAACATCGACAAATCGTTTTCATTATCCCCGACCACCGCAATCTCGTCTTTGTGAATTCCTGCCGCCCACGCCAGTTCCAGAATACCGCTGCCCTTGTTGATCCCGACCGGACTCACGTCCAACATATCCACATCCGAAGCCGCAATCTCAAACCGACCGTCAAAGGCGGCGTGCAAGAGCCGCGACGCTTCGCTGTGCTGGGCGGGTTCCACAAACAAGCTGATCTTTGAACAGCGGCCCGAGCGCGAGGCAAAATCCGCAAATTCCAGCCGCCAGTTCTGCCGGATAACCGGACTGTCCGGCGTTAACCGCTGGGGATAAGTCGCTTCGCTGCCAAAACCATAGGAACCGCCATCATCCCCGCGGGTGATCAGGGAACCGTTGATCCGATGTTTCTGAATGAATTCTGCCAGTTCCGCAAAGTCGTCAAACTCCATCCAGTGCTCGTTAATTTTTTCTCCGTCTTCATTTAAAATGATAAACCCGTTCATTCCGATCGCAGCGACCGGAACCCCCAGTAAACCGCTGATCAGGGTCTGAGCGTCCGCTCCCCGCGAGCTGGCGATCGCCACATGCCCGCCTTCGTTGACAAACGCCGTCAGAGCTTCCCGGTTTTCATCACTGATCCCGGCTGACAGCTCGTTTCCAATTTTCAGCAATGTTCCATCCAGATCGGTAACCAACAATTTGAGCATTTTCTGTCCCCTCTACCTTTTTTCTGTTCCTTTTCATTCTCTTTGCTTTTCATTGTACCTGAATTTGCCAAAAAGAAAAAGAGGTTTTCCTCTTTCCCTTACTCACAAACGCCGGCGGCTTATCCGCCCCAGAGCTGCGATGAAAAACAATCCCATGAACACGGCGAACACGCCGACGCTGAACAGATCCAGCCCTTTTCGGATGATCGGCCAGGTCGTCGCCTTAAAGCTGATATCATTGACTGCCAGTTCCTTCTCCATCGCCTGCCGGGCAATTTCCACGCCGTTTTTATTCAGGATTGCGTAAGCCTGAACCGTGTCCGGATCCTTTTCATTCTCGACGATTACGCTGGCGGTATACTGACTTTCATCGTCGTCAGCCTGCGCGAGAATCTTGAAATCATAGCTCATTGTAAACTTTGCCGTGGCCCACAGCTGCCCGCGCTTTTTGATCTCCACCGTCTTTTCTTCAAAGGAAGAGGCGGGAATGGTGATCTGCTTGTAGTTGGCAAAGCCATAGTCGAACAATGTCCGGGTATCGGTATAGCGGGCGTTCTTATTGGAATTCTTCAGAACGACCGCGATCAGATTCACGCCGTCTTTGGAGGCGGTGGTCACGATCGTGTAGCCGGCATCTTCCGTCCAGCCGATCTTGCCGCCGGTGGCATATTCATAGAAAAACTCGCCTTTTTTCAGCATATCGTTGCCGGAAGCGAAGTAACGGACGTCCTTCTGCTTGTTCGTCGGCTGCATTTCATATTTCACCGTGCCGAAGATCTCCGCGAAATCCGCGTTCTGAATCGCCATCCGGGTAATCATCGCCATGTCGTAGGCGGTGGTATAATGGTCCTCATCCGGCAGACCATGCGCGTTGGCAAAATGGGTGTTCTTCGCCCCGGCCGCCGCAGCTGCCTCGTTCATCATCTCCGCAAATTCGCTCTGAGATCCGCCGATCGCTTCGGCCAGAACGTTGCTCGCGTCATTTGCACTGGCCATGATCGCCGCGTAACAGGCGTCTTTTAACGATAATTCTTCGCCATAATCCAGCCAGATATGACTGGATTTGCGGTCGATGTTGTCAATCGCCGTATCCGTCGCTGTCAGGATCTGATCGGGATGCCCCTGACTTAAGGCAAGATAAACCGTCATAATTTTTGTAATACTGGCAGGATAATGGCGATCGTCAGCGTTTTTCTCATACAGCACCGCGCCGCTGTCGGCGTCGATCAAAACCGCCGATTCGCCATCCAGATTCAGTTCTTCTTCGGCTTTGACCGGTATCGCCGGGATCATGCCGATGACCAGCGCCCAGGCCGCCAGTGCTCTTATCCATTTTCTCACGCTCATCCCACCTTTTGTTCTGTTTCGCATAGACTTCTTTATTTTACACCATAACCGCCGGCCTGGCGAGACGAAAATAACCGCGGCGGCGGTTATTGGCGAAGCTGTTCAAATAAACTTTCTGTTCGTGTTCCTTCGTTTTTAAGCACCCGGATCAATAACAGCCGGTCAATTCCAGACGGACTGGCTACGGTCAGCGCCAGATCAGGTTCCGCCTCCAGAGCTTTCCCGGATATCGGATCCGCCTCCAAGCGGCTGGCGTTCAAAAACGGCTGCACCTTGCGGATTTGCGCCCGGGGCAAACAAAGAATTTGTTCACCCTCAATTCGAAGTTCATTGTCCGTAATCGTCAGAACGGCCGATTGTGAGTCCATTTTCCAGTCGTCCATGACTTCGACAAAGAAGCGGCTGACTGTCCGGCTTATGTTTTTCATCTTATCCTCCCTTTTTTACGACGCGATTTTCAACATACCCATTCAAACGTGTCTTTCCTTATCTCTATTATTGCAGAAAGAGAGCGAAAAGGGTAGTCATTTATGGCTTAAACTTGATCCCCCTGCCATTTTCCAAACGTCATTCGGACTTCGAACAGTATTCAGCTGAAAAAGGAGTCCAAGCCATGCAAAAAAAGCTGACCTCTTCGCAGGAGTCAGCTTTCCAAATCAGCCTGGCTGTCAGTTTTTCTGGCTGCGGCCTAAAATCCGCAGAACATACAGGAAAATATTGATGAAGTCGAGATACAGATCCAGTGCGGAATAGATGGAAATCTTATCCAGCATTTCCGGTTCCGATTCGCAGGCATAATACATCGCTCTCATCTTCTGCATGTCGTAGGCGGTCAAGCCCAGGAAAATTCCGATCATGATATAATTCATCACCATCGAAATGGCGTCCAGATTGATGAACCAGCCGACGATCGTGATGACGATCATCGTGATCAGTCCGGCCATCAGAATCGGGCCCAGACCGCTTAAATCTTTCTTTGTGGTCATGCCGATGACGGCCATGCTTCCAAACATCAGCGCGGTGAACCCAAAAGCGATAAACATCGTGCCGAAGCCATAGGCCAGCGGCAGAATTGAGAACGTAATACCGGTCAGCGCCGAATACGCAAGAAACAACAGCTTCGCCGTCGACGGCTGCATTTTAGCCAGCTTGCCGGTCAGAAAAATAACCACGCCCAGCTGTGCGACCAACAACACCAACGGCGCCAACGAGAACGAATAAATCGTAATCCACAGCCCGCTGAACAGAGTAAGAAAAGCAACAATCGCCGTGACGGCCAAACCGGCAGTCATCCATAAAAACGTATGGGTGAGATGCTGCGAAAGGCTGACGCCTCCTAAGGACGAAACAACTTCCTGACGATCCATAATATATCCTCCTTTATTTCATAGAAATCGAAGACAACGCCGTCTCCGATCCGTTGTTAATAGAATACCACTCAATGACGCCGCGATCAATATCCAATACTGCGCGATACTTCGCCGAAGCTCGGTCCAGTCCCTGATTTTCATCCTCATTGACATAGCTCAGCTCATTTTCATCATAAAACATCAATTCCTCAGACGAGATCTGCGAAAGAACGTTGGAATAATATTCCGCCATGCAGATTTCCTCCACGTTGTCCTCGCTTACATCTTCCGACGCTAACAGAATATCGCTCCAGCTGCTCTCCTCGTCGCCATTGAGCGTGAATTGATAACGAGCTTCCGTTGCGGCATAGCTTAACGAGTAGTATTCTGCGACAGAATAATCGTAGCTGCTGGCAGCCCCTTCGACATAGTCGTTCAGGAAACAGTATTCATAAGGCTTCGCCAGCGGAATTTCAAGAGTGCCTAATTCTTTGTTGTTTTCATCGTAGACCACCATCTGACCGTAGAAGAAATACGGTGTTCCGTTGTAAATGGCGAACCTCGTCTGATTGTTTTCACTGGATACAATCAACGGTTCAATCGAATCCTCATCGCCGTCTGTCTCGACGATCAACCCTTTGGCAATCTGCTGAAACTGATCGTCTTTGACCGTTGCGATATACGCGTCAACCTGACGGTCTTTCGTCTTTGGTTTCTGCGGCTGGCTCACGATATTCGGCGTTGTTTTCGGCGCGGATGTGCGCGCTGGCAGCAGGTTATAGATTACAGAGAACACGACGACCATTCCAACAACGCCCAGGATCGCCGCAATGGTTTTCTTACCGCTTTGGCCCTGCTCCTGCCGCAGAATCCGGTCCCGGCGAGCCTGACGATCTTCCACAGCCGGATTGACCGGTGTCTTATCGGCAAACTCTCCGGCTGTATTTTCCGGCGTCTCCAACGGCGGGAACCACTGATCCAGCGCATCCGTAACCCGCTCGAAATCGCCCTTGCGGCTGCAGATAATCTTATACTTTTTCTTCGGTCCGACAAACAACAGAATCATCGGATAGCTGCGGCCTTTCTGATAGTAGCTCGTTTCCTCGACATGGTCGATACTGCGGCGGTGCAGCGCGAAATTGGAACCGTACAGACCGCTGACAATCCAGTTCTTACTCATCGAAATCTCTTTGGTCACGAACTCAAATTCTTCCTCTTCGTTCAATTCGATTCCCAAATCCTCGCATTGGCGCTTAACCATTTTGCCGATCCGCAGATACGGAACGCTGCCGATCAGTACGAAGATCAACATGATTATTCCGAACATCAGCACCATCGCCACAACCATCATCAGCGCCTGCTCGACGCCTTCGCCAAGCATGATCAGCCCGAAGACGGCGGTAACGCCGAAAAAGATGGCTGCCAGCAAGGCAAGCGTCTGCGCCATGCCCCGGCGGGCCAGTTTCTTGATTTGCTTCATAAAATACCCCCTCAACGGTGGTATTATATCGAAAACTGACAGCGATGAGTACACTTATTTCAGTAATTTCATCCTTCTTTCGTAAATTTTAATCCTTTGTTCAGTTTTTAATCCTTCCGACGTTCAATTTCTTGAAAACAACCTTCTTTTTGGCTTATTTATCCCTGACGAAGAGTGAAGAATGTTTCTTTGCCGAATGAGTAAGAAGAAAAAGACTTGCCGCCTTTTGCCCGATCAGTTCAGGCAAAATCACAGACAAGCCTTCTTGTTTTTACTATTTCCACCGTTTCCTTTGAATTTTCATTATCCTTATCAGCTTTACTTTCGCAGGCTGAAAAGCTCAATCTGGCAAACTCATGGGAAATCCCGAGAAGAATGCGGCTCTTCCTTCAACCGGAACCGCTGAAAGCTTTCGTTCTTTCCGCCTATTCTTCGATGGAATTGATCAGTGCCTGAAACACCACCGAAGCGCAGGTCAGCCCGGCGGCGGCCGGCACAAAGATCGTACTGGCCGGCGGATATTTCTGCTTCAAGGTTTGTCCTTCGGCGTTGACCAGCTGATTCTGCGTGCGCGGCAGCTCCCTGGACCAGACAACCGGGATCTTCGCAGTGAAGCCCTGCTTGCGCACCATCTGGCGAAGGGCCCGGGCGAGCGGATCATTGCAGGTTTTATCCAACGTCGTGACGGTCAGCTGGGTCGGATCAAACCGATTTGCCATCCCCAGCGAGCTGATGCACGGCACAGAATGACGCTGCGCCATTTCAATTAACGCCAGCTTGCTTGACAGCGTGTCGATCGCGTCGATCACGTAGTCGATCTTCTGATCGAACAGGCTCTCGCTCTGCTCGTTGAAAAACGCGTTCACCGCCTGGACTTCGCATTCCGGGGCAAAGCTGCGGATGCGCGCGGCCATGACTTCGGTTTTCGATTGGTTCAAAGTATCCAGCGTGGCGATGATCTGACGGTTGAGATTGCTGGGGGCGACCGTGTCCGCGTCGACCAGAATCAATTTTCCGATCCCGCTGCGGCCCAGCGCCTCCGCGGCATACCCGCCGACCCCGCCGATGCCGACGATCAGCACGCACGCCTGCTTCAGCCGTCCGATCGCGGCCGGACCGACTAACAATTCCAGTCTTTGCAGCGGTGTTTCCACGCACATTCCTCCTTCAGCCAGTTGGCAATTTCCTCCACTGCCTGTTCTTTCTCGCCCGGCTGATCGACCGCCGCCCAGCGGATCGGCGTCTGCCGGGTAAACCAGGTCATCTGACGGCGCGAAAATTGCCGGGTATGCGTTAAAATCTGTTCCCGCGCCTGATCAATCGTTTCCCTGCCTTCAAAATAGCCGCGCCATTCCTTATAGCCGATGCCCTGCATCGACTGATCGTCAAAGCTGACGCCCTGCCGCAATAAGCCGCGGATTTCCTCGATCAGCCCGGCGGCGATCATTCCGTCGACGCGTTTTTCAATCCGCTCTATCAGCGCCTGCCGTTGGCAAGTCAGGCCGCAAATGAACGTGTCATAAATCATTCTGTGTTCCTGCCGGCTTTCCAGCTCGCTTTTCGTCGTCTGCGCCAGCTCGTGAATCACCAGTGCACGGACGATCCGGCGCTTATTGTGGGGATGAATCTGATCTGCGGTTGGCGGATCAACCTGTTTCAGCCAGGCATACAGCTCGGCTTCATCGCGTTGCTCCAGTTCTTCGCTCAAGCTTTGCGCACGCGGGTCTTCAGGTTGAAACTGATAATCATACAATGCCGCTTTGATATACAAACCCGTGCCGCCGACGATCATCGGCAGCTTGCCCCGGGCACTGATCGCTTCAATCGCTGCGCGCGCTTCCCGCTGGAAATCCGCGACGCTTGTTTTTTCTTTCGGATTCCGCGTGTCGATATTGTAATGCGGTACGCCCTGTTTTTCCGCTTCGGTAATCTTCCCCGAGCCGATATCCAGCCCGCGGTAGACCTGAATCGAATCGCCGCTGATAATCTCACCATGAAACCGCTTTGCCAGTTCAATCGAAAACGCCGTCTTGCCGACGGCGGTCGGACCGACGAGTACCAGCACTTTCTTCATCGCTGGAACTCCTTGATCAGCTGCTTTTCCGTGATGGTGATGAACGTCGGCCGGCCGTGCGGACAATGATACGGCTGTTCGCAGCGCGCCAGCTGTTCGATTACCTCCTGCATTTCGCCTAACGACAATACGCGGTTGAAGCGGATCGAGTGATGGCACGCGATCGTTGCCAGCCGATGCCGCTGCAGATCCTCGGCACGGACTTCGCGGCCGTCTTTCCACAAATCCAGCACGTCCTGTAAGAACGCCTGTTCGTCAATTTCACTCATCCAGGCCGGCAGCTGACGGCAGATCAAACTGTTCTGACCGAAGTTTTCCAGATGGATGTGCATCGGTTCCAGCAGTTCGTTCATTTCCTGCAGCCGGGCCGCCACGGACGCGCTGCCTTCCAAAATGATCGGCACAAGCAGCTCCTGCATTAAAGGTTCCTGATCCAGGAAGCGCTGCTGGACTTCTTCAAAATGGACACGTTCCTGCGCGGCATGCTGATCGACAATATAAAGCGCGTGTTCGTCCTGAGCGAGAATGTATTTGCCATGCATCTGCGCCAGCACCTGCATCTGCGGGAAGGTTTGTTTTGGAACCGAGCGCAGCGCTTCGGCCGAAGCTTCTGTCGACTGAACCCGGGGATCCAGCGGCTCCGGCTTTGGCAGCTGATCGGAAAGGCTGTCCGCGGATGAGGTCTTTGCGGTTGGCTTCGGCGTCGTTAACGGCGAACCTTCCCGGTTTTCCACCTCTGTTTTTTTAATCAGGGCTTCAGGCTCCGCTGGCAAGACTGCGGATTCTTCCGCTTTTCCAGCAGCTTCCGGATTCTGCGTTATTTCCCGGGAAAGCGACGCGGCGATCTGTTCCCGTTCGCGCTGTTTGCTCATCAGGGCCACCTGTCTGCGCCATTCGTTAGCTTCGACGGAATCCTCGCGCACCTGGTTGGCGGGAACAGCCGCGGGCGTTTCAAACAGCTGCGGCATTTCCACTTTCTCCCGCGGCGTTTCCACGCGCATCACCTCCGGCGCCTGCATGTGCTCGCGCAGGGTGCGGGTCAGCGTATCGCGGATTAAAAATTCCAGCTGCTGCTCCTTGGAAAGCCGGATTTCCCATTTAGATGGATGGACGTTCACATCGCACAGATGGCTGTCCATCTCGATATCCAGCACAACAATCGGATAGCGATCCTGCGGAATATAGTTCTTATAGGCTTCCAGAATCGCTTTCTGAATCCGGTAGGAGCGGATCATCCGGCGGTTGATGAAGACGGTCATATAATTGCGGCTGGCGCGGGTCTGCGCCGGCAGCGCCATTAAACCGCGGACCGTGTAATCGAAGTCCTGTCCTTCCACCTCGATGCACTGACGGGCCAGATCGCGGCCATAGATGATCGCCATAACTTCCAGCAGACTGCCATTGCCGGCGCTGCGGAACACTTCCTTGCCGTCGTGGACAAGCCGGAACGCAACGTCCGGATAGCTCAGCGCAAACTTCTGAATGACGTCGAGGATCAGCGAGGTTTCATACGGAATCGACTTGAGATGCTTCAGCCGGGCCGGTGTTTTCTGAAACAGGCCGCTGACCGTGATCTGCGTTCCCTGATTGCAGGGGTAAGGCCGCGCGGACTGGCGCTGACCATAGCGGATTTCCACACGCGTGGAATCTTCGCCGTTGTTGGTCAAAAGCGTCAGATTGGAAACAGAAGCGATCGAAGGCAGCGCTTCACCGCGGAAACCCAGCGTGTGAATCGCCCACAGATCTTCCGTCGTCTTGATTTTACTGGTGGCATGCCGTTCAAAGCACAGACACGCGTCTTCCCGATCCATCCCGACGCCGTTGTCGATCACTTCCATCAGCTCGGTGCCGCCCTGGTTGATGTTGACTTCAATCCGGGTCGCTTGCGCGTCCAGCGCGTTTTCAACCAGTTCTTTGATAACGCCCATCGGCCGTTCGACGACCTCCCCGGCGGCGATCATGTTGGTTAAATGCGCGTCCAGCTGCTGTATTTTTGCCATCGTGGATTCACCCTCCTGTTCTGTGAAGCTGTTTCCGATTGATTCCCCGAGGATGCGATAAATTCAGGGAACCGGTCATCTTTTTCAAGTGCTCCGGCGAACTGCCGGTTTGCCTTATCTTTTATTGTCCATGCCGCATCTTTTATTGTCCATGCCGCAGAAACTCGTAAAACGCGAAACCGATCGAGATGATCGTCAACAGCCCGACGATCATTTCCGACAAACTGTTGGCATACTCTGCCTGCGCCGGATCGGCCAGCGCCAGCACCAGAAAATACAGGCACCAGATAAAGCCGAGGATCAGCATCGCAAAGGTGACATAGGTCAGAATCCGCGAACCGGTCTTCCAGCGCCGGCGGCCTTGTTCCAGCTGCTTAGGCGTATAGGTGAAATCCGGATGGTTGCGGCGGCGCAGCGTCTGCCGGACTGCGCTGGCGATCAAGCCGAGAATTAAACCCTGACTTAACGCCAGGCAAAGCATTCGAAACATCTTCATCGCTTTTCCTCGTTTCTGGTTTTACTTTCGTTATTTTCGGTTTTACTTTCGTTATTTCTGATTTGACTTTCGCTTCTTTCCCGACAGCGAAAGCGGCGTGAGACTGATCGCAGTCAGCTGTTATGCTTTCTGCGCTTCCTTCAGTTCCTGCTGCAAGTCCATGATCATCTGCAGCGCCTGAATCGGCGAGAGCTGATTGGGATCGACCATCTCCAATTTATCGAGCACGCCCTGTTCCTTGACCGGCGCTTTGACCATTTCGACGATGCCCAGCGACTGCTGGACGACGCGTTTTTTCGATTCGTATTCTGCTAACAGATCGCCGGCCCGTTCCAGCACCGCTTCCGGCAGCTTTGCCAGCCGGGCGACGTTGATGCCATAAGACCGGTCGGCTTTGCCTTTTTTAACGCGGTACATAAAGGTGACATCGCCATTGTCCTCATGCACCTCGACATGCACGTTCTTCACCACCGGCAGACTTTCATCCAGACTGGTCAGTTCATGATAATGTGTGGAGAACAGCGTCTTCGCGTGAATGCAGACGGCGATGTATTCGATCATGGCCTGAGCCAGCGCCATGCCGTCATACGTGGAAGTGCCGCGGCCGATTTCATCAAACAGGATTAAGGAATGCTCCGTGGCCTGAGATAACGCGTTGTTCGCTTCCGTCATTTCCACCATGAACGTCGACTGTCCCGACAGGATGTCGTCGCTGGCGCCGATACGGGTAAAAATCTTATCGAAAATCGGCATTTCACATTTCTTCGCCGGCACAAAGCAGCCGATCTGCGCCATCAGGATGATCAGCGCCACCTGCCGCATATAGGTACTTTTACCGCCCATGTTCGGACCGGTAATGATCAGGATCTGATTTTCTTTATCCATCGCCAGACTGTTGGAAACATAGCGGTTAGGACTGATCTTTTCCAGAATCGGATGGCGGCCTTCCTCAATTTTCAGCTCGTCCTCCGTGAAGAGGGGACGAACGTAGCCGTTATCCGCGCTGATCGAGGACAGGGCGTAATAGACGTCCATATTCGCCAGCATCAAGGCCAGTTTCTGCAGCTTCGGCAGATAGCTGCGGATCTGTTCCAGCAGGTTGGCGAACAGCTCGGTTTCCAAACGAATGGAGCGCTCCTCCGCATGCAGGATCGCGTCTTCCTTTTCCTTCAGCTCGGAGGTGATGTAGCGCTCGGCGTTGGTCAGCGTCTGCTTGCGGACATAGCCGTATTCTTCCTTGACCTGCGCTGATGCGCCCTTGGACACTTCAATATAATAGCCGAACACCCGGTTGTAGCCGATTTTCAGCGTCTTAATTCCGGTCCGCTCGCGTTCGTAGTTTTCCTGTTGGAGAATCCAGGTTTTACCTTCCTTCTGGGCGCTGCGGTATTCGTCCAGCTGTTCGCTGAAGCCTTCCGCAAACATCCCGCCTTCCTTGACGGACACCGGTGGATTCTCAACGAACGCCCCGTCCAGCAGCTCCGTCAGCGACAGGCAGCAGTCGACGTCCCGGTATTCCTGAAAAACCGGCGCATCCTGAAACAGCGCCAGGATTTCCGGCACCTGGCTCAGCGTTTTCTGCAGACGCTGGCAGTCGATCGCATTGGCAGAACCATAGGCCACTCTGGCAATCAGCCGTTCCATATCATAGATCTGGTTCAGCTTGTCCTTGAGATCCTCGCGGACAAGATAGTTTTTCATTAAGTATTCGATCCGGTCCTGGCGGAACAGGATTTTCTTTTTATCTACCAACGGCCGTTCAATCCATTTTTTTAACAGGCGGGAACCCATTGCGCTCTGGCAGCGGTCGAGAAACGACCACAGGGTCTCCGATTTGCTTTGCGTGCGCAGGGGAGCGACCAGTTCCAGATTCTGCTGGGTTGAGAAGTCCATATACAGCACGTCGTTTTCATTCTCAATTTCGACAGTCTGGAGATGATGCATCATCCGCTTCTGCGTTTCGATCAGGTAATTGAGCATCAGCCCGTAGGCTTCCCGCTGCGCCCCGTCGCTCACTTCCTCGCACAGCGGCAGGTATTCCTCGCCGATCTGGTCTTCGGCACAATAGGAAATCGCCACGGCGGACAGATCGCGGACTGCACGGATAAACTTCTCGTCGAAGCCTTCCTTCACGACGATCTCGCGAATATTGTTTTTCAGCAGCGTCTGCTGCAAATGGAGAATGTTGCGCGGAATATGCGTTACCGTCGTTTCGCCGGTCGACATTTCGCAGATCGACAAGGCGAATCCATATTGATAGTCCACGACGGCCGCCAGATAAATGCTGGAGCGTTCGTCAAACAGTTCGTCGATCACCGTGCCGGGCGTCACGACCTTGATCACATCGCGCTTTACCAGTCCCTTGGCTAAAGCCGGATCTTCCATCTGTTCGACAATCGCCACCTTGTAGCCTTTCTGAACCAGACGCTGTATATAGCCCGTCACGGCGTGAAACGGCACACCGCACATCGGCACGCGGTCCTTCACCCCGGCGTTTCTGCCGGTCAGCACCAGGTCCAGCTCACAGGACGCGATCTTGGCATCCTCAAAAAACATTTCATAAAAGTCGCCCAGACGATAAAAAACCAGGGCGTCCTGATAATTCTTTTTAACCTCGAGATACTGCTGCATCATCGGCGTATATTGTTCCATACTTTCACCTCTAAAAAAACTGTTCTTATTATACCATCATTTTTTCTGCAGGTCAGGGGAGTTTTGGGTTTATAATAAGGAAAATGGAGGTGCGGATATGAGAATTTGCACGATTTTAGGCAAGGGCTATGAGGAGATCGAAGCGATCGGCACGCTGGCGTTATTGAAGCGCAGCGGACTGGAAGCGGATCTGTTTGGAATCAACGGAGAAAAGACGACGGGCAAGCATGATCTGCCGATCTGCGGCCTGCTTCCGTTATCCGACTTGAACCCTGAAAATTATGATTGCCTGCTGCTGCCGGGCGGGCCGCATTATGCTTTGTTGGAAAGCAGCGAGGATGTGAAACAGATCATCCTGAAATTCAAAGCGCTGGATAAGCCGATCGCGGCGATCTGCGCGGCGCCGACGATTCTGGGACATCTGGGCTTGTTGAAAGGGAAGCGGTACACCTGCTTCACAAGCATGAACGAGGACTTCGGAGGTACGTATGTTGATCAATACACCGTCACCGACGGCAATCTGATCACCGGCCGCAGCGCGGCGGCCACGATTGATTTCGCGTTTGCGATCATTGAGAAGCTGCAGGGAACTGAGCAGAAAGAATTCATTCAGAAACAGATTTATTATTGATCAGGAAGGCTGCAGGCAGCCGGACTTTCATCGAAAGCCTGAATTTTGATGCGAAGTGTCATCAAATCGCAAAAGACACCCGGATTGTTTTTCATCCCGGGTGTCTTTTCATCATAACGAGAGCTCCCCCTCCTGTGGCGTTCTCCCCAATCGTTAAAGGCCACGAATCTATCCCTTCGTGGCCTGATTAAAGCTTGAATCTATTTTTCTGATCAGTCGCTCAGACGGAGCGCTTGGCTGCATTTTTGCCCGCCAGGCGGCCGAAAGTAGCTGTTCTTCCAGCAGCCGCACCGGCCAGAAGATTCGGATAACTGGTGGCGAAATAACCTCCAGTACAGTCGCCTGCAGCATATAAGCCTTCAATCGGCTGCATGTTTTCGTCCAGGACATTCATGTCGCAGTTAACCTTAACGCCGTCAAACGTATTGATGAAATAGCCGCCGCTCATGCGGATGCCTTCAAACGGCGCTTTGCGCATCTGCGAAAGCCGGAATGCTTCCTTGCCGAAATCCGGATCCTCCTGATTGTCATATAATTCATTGTAGCGCTGACAGGTTGCGACGAAGTTTTCTTTGGGAAGTCCAAGTTTTTCAGCCAGCTCTTCTAACGTATCTGCGCTGACAATATAGCCGTCTTCGCGAGCCTGCGGCAAAACTACGCCGTCGATGTACTGAATCGGCATAACCGGTTCGGTACCATTGGAATGCGGGAACATTCTGGAACAGCCGTGAGTATCGAAGCGTTCAATATCCGCAACATAGTCAGCATCCCAGACCATGCAGTAGGTATGATGAGGAAGATTCAGCGAATCATGCAGGATATGATCGTAAAAACCACTTTCATTTGTAAAACGTTGACCCTTCAAATCAACCTTCAGGAATGGCTGCGAGCCCATCCAGAACATATAACCTTCCTCATTGCCGACCGCATCCGGCTTGATTGCGCCGCGATCGAAAACAACGGAGCCATGAACGTCATCCATTTTAGCTCCGGCCCACAGCATCGCTTTAATTCCTTCTCCTGTCGATCCCGGGAAAGAGCTGTTGTTGTTGTCATAAAGCAGTGTTTCCGGCTGGAGAGCCTGCAGCATTTGCGGATTCAGGCTGTAGCCGCCAGTGCAGACAATAACCCCTTTGTGGGCAATATATTTCACAAAACCGTCTTGCGTCGAAGCAATGACGCCGGTTACCTTTCCTTCTTCCTTGATCAAAGCTTCCATTTTGGTTTCATAATGGATCGTTAATCCCAGGCCGCTGGCGTATTTCTTTAAAACGCGGGCGGAATTGTTCGGGTCGTAGGCGTTGGTTCCCAGCTGCAGCGTGTGACCCGTGTCAAATGCTGCATAACGCATCTTTTCTGTTTTCCCGTCAATTTCGTGTAGAAACTGCCAGCCCTCTTCATTGAGCCGCTCAGTAAACCAGTCGATCATCTCGCCAGAATGGTCGGCCCAGGTGTTATACAACCGCATATCGCCATATCCGTTCGATACGCGGTACAGTTCAGTGATCACTTCCAGCCGATCCGGATTATCGTTATTGGCAATCTGTTGTTTGGAATTGATGGCTCCCAACGTATCGCGGATCCCGGAGCCTCCGAATTCTTCGCTGAATTTTTCAATTAAAATGGTTTTGGCTCCTTCTTCGACCGCCGCCGATGCGGCAAAAAGGCCCCCGTTTCCAGCGCCAATGACTAAAACATCCGTTTCATAGGTTTTGACGAAATCGCTTTCTTTGAATTCCGGAGCCTTGCCCAGCCAATCGGAAGCGGCAGGTGCTTCAGTAGGAGACGGTTGCTGGGAAGCGTCTTTGTTTTCGCTGGAACAGCCGGCAAGCAGTCCCGCGGCGGCAAGACCTGCCGCAGACAATGCAGCGCCTTTGAGAAACTCACGGCGTGATACAGTTTTCATGATCTTCTTTCCTCCTCGTTTGTGAAAAAATCATCCAGTTAGAGGATAACATCTTTTCAACCAAGACAAAAGCAGTTATAATGATCACACAAACGCAGGAAAAACCTGCGGTTGGAGGAGATTATGGATATTCAATCGCTGCGTTATTTTTCCGCAACTGCACGAACGCTGAATTACACAAAAGCGGCGCAAGAGTGCTATATCAGTCGGCAAGCGCTTCGTCAGCAAATACAATTCTTAGAACTCGAGCTTCATTGTCGTTTGTTTCAAAACGACCACAACCGGATCACATTAACCGCCGAAGGGAAATATCTTGCCGAACAAAGTCTTCCCCTGTTGAAAGAGTTTGACCTGCTGCAAAAGAAAATGGCGGCCCTGAATCCGCAGTTTCATCAGCTGCAGCTGGGCATCTGTTCCTCGATGATTCCGTTTCAGTTTCAGGTCAGCGACGCTGAATTTTCAGCTTATGAAAAGCGGGCAGACCTTCATATTGAACGGCACTTTTTAGAATTGGACGAATGCCTCAGCCAGCTTCGCAAGAAGCAGCTGGATGCGGCGCTGATCTTTCAATTTGATGATGACATGTCAGAATTCAATAAATTTCCAATTTTTGAATGTCCGGTTTATTGTACGCATAGTTCCAAACTGGACTTTAAAAAATCCTGCTTAACCCTCGATGACATTTTGCCCTACCGCTTTTTCGGCATGGGCAGCCTTGAAAATACATATCCGCCCCTGTTTCGCGACCTGAAGAAAAGGGGACAGTCTTTTCTATTTGAAAACAGCCCGAATACGATTGAGACTTTTTATCGAATTTCAGCGAATGAAGGCATGATTTTTGATCTTTTAATCGAAGCCTTTCCGCTGCCGGGATTAACCATGACGCCGTTTCGTGATTATCACTGGTTCGTTGGATTGCTTGTGCGGCGAGACTATGTGAACCAGAAAGCGGCTGAAAATCTGGCTGACTTTTTGAGATCACGATATCCACAGAAAAGACAGATGTAGTCCGGGATGAATAAACAGCCCTTCGTGCATCAGATTTCGTTTCCCTGCCCCTCAGTTTCCCCAAATACTTTATGAAATGGAAGTCTTAAAATTGTTATTATCCCGATCACGGGTAAATTTCATTTTTTGCTTTGTGAGCAGCAGTGAAAATATCGTTGATATTTTTGTCAGGCTAAAAGCGAAGTATCTTTCCCTGTCTTTTTAAAAATTGTTCATAGCATATCTATATTCATCGTTTCTCCAATATGCCGGAGTCGGGTGAACAGGAATACTATCGGCTGTTCATTAATAAAATCTTTGATCAGCTTCTTTGATCTGCATAGCAAGATTTAAAAGAAGCGAAACGATAATCCGGGATTCCCACAGGCAGCGGCCGCCTCTCTGCTTGTTTTGATTTTCGAAAAACATCTCATGCTTAACAGCTTGAGATCGTCCTCTTGCCTCTTTATGAATAAGAACCCAATCCTCATTAGTAAAACGATTTTTGGTAGATAGAAGCCACGCTGTCAATGAGTTCCTGAGTTATTTCGATTTTAGTATAATAGCGAAATATTATAGCTCTGTTTTCGAAAAGCAGATAAATTGTATTATTCGGTATGCCATAGGATGTGAGTTCAACATCAAACGTCTGACTTGAATAGGCCAATTCCGATCCCCATTGTTCAGCGTCTAATTCATGCATATCTTCAAGATAGTGTTCAAGATCTTGCTTTTGAAACGTATTTTGATGAACGCTTATTCCCATCTCACGCAGATAGCCAACCACAGGATTTATATTTTCTTGGTAATCAACCACTTGAACATTAAATCTAACATGTTGATTGGCAGCCGGATCCATTCCCAAGAGGATACATTCAACTCGTTTATTTCCTAATCCATCAGTCCAGCTATGATTTTTTTCTACGCTTTCATCCATAAAGCCAAAATCCGATAGATGAATTATTAGCGGAGTTTCCTGGCTTATAGATTGATTCCTGGTCATTGCCGTAAAACCATAAGTTGCTAAGAAATATACCAAAAAACAAAGAGGAACCACTCTAAGGTGCCGAACTTGATCATAAGACCATCCATGACGATATAAGAAGTTTTTCATTTTTTACCCTTCGATTATTGTAACTCTATTGTTTGATTGCGTGTTTGGAACTATCCAAAAGATAAGCTTCAGGAATCTTGATTAAGCCTGTTTTTTAATAGCCAAGTTGATTGGCGAAGCAGGATAATCTTTTCCTCAGTCTACCTCCCTGTTGATTTTATTTTAGCATAAAATGATAAGATCCTTATTTTTTGTTTTGAATAAATAAAAAAGGGATTGTCCCGATCTCTCGTATCGTTTCAATCCCAAGTGTTTTCGATTATGCGCTGCGCTTCATTTCCTTTATCCGCTTGTTAATCTCATTTTTAATAATCGTGCTGCCGGCCCCAAAGTTAACGGAATATCCGGCACGGCTCTCTACCACCCGGCTGGCTCCCAAGCGCTGAATCTGTGAGAAGTTGATCAGCGAGGAATCCACAACCTGAATGGTTAACCGCGTCGGCGAGGAATGCATCATCTTGATGTTTTCCAATCCGCCTACCGCTAAGATAAAGCCTTCTACCCGCCGCTTGCTGGCGCCGGTATTGAATAAGTCCAATGCCAGATATTTGAAGTAGAAACGAGTGAACGCAAAGTAGAGCACAAACAGAATCACGCCGACCAGGAAAATCATCCGAATTGTGTGCTGCATATTGGGATTCCGCACATACAGCATAAAATCAAATAAGGTTCCCGGCATGGCGGTGACGGTGCTGCCGGTATAACTGAAGCCCAGTGTCACGCTCATCGACTGGAAGATACCGAACAACGCACCGGTCATGACCAGATGGAAGACAAATAACAACGGGGTCAGAATCAACAGATACAGCTCAAGCGGAAGCAGTGTGCCCGTGACTAACGACACCAGAATTGCCAGCAGGAAGAACAGACGAATCCGCCGTTTTTCCATTTTATCCGTAAAGATCGTATAGAATCCGATCAACATGCCCGGTACCGCAAACAGGTTCAAAACATAATACGGCGTGATCAGCCGGCCGACGCCGCTGGGCGTGATCAGACTGTTCATCTGCGCCGTCCAGATTCCCACGTCGCCCATGTAATTGACGCCTAAATTATTAATCCAGGTACCACCCTGTTCGCCATACCAGAACAAGGTGCGCATCAGCGCGCCGAGATTCAGATCCGCCAAGATCCGGTCCATGACGCCGTAAACAAACAGGTTCATCGGATTGGTAATATCGGTAGCGATGAATTCAAAGATCGTATTGAGAAGATTGAGCACGATCGGCCACAGCCAGACAAGCGCAAAGCCGGTGATCATACATAAAATCAACGTTAAAATCAAACCCCAGGTATCGCGGTCGACAAACGAGAAGAAACCATAAATCGACTTCGTCCGTGACTTGGAATACGCGATCCGCGATGCCAGAACGACCGCGGCGCAGGCAAAGAACCCCGTCTGCAGCGGATAGCGGGTTCGGTCAAACAGGGATGAAGAATAGCTTAATCCCAGAATCGCCGAGGAGGCCGACGTCGGCAGGCCCGCCGGCTGAAACAGCATCGTGATGACCAGCACCAGCACATAGCCGGTGATTCCGATCATGATCGGAACCGACGAATTGCTTTTCGTCGCTAAAAACTTTATCATGACAAAGAAAGGAAAATTGACGATAATAAAACTGCCCGTCCGTTTGAACAGATCCGCCAGCAGCAGGATATTGCGGTCGTTCACCGACCAGAACACCGATAAGCTCTGATTAGTAATCAAGGTTCCAAGCCCCGTCAGGATGATTGCCACAAACAGCATTTTCAATGGAAATTGAATGATTTCTAACAAAGAATGCCATCTTCTCATACCATCACCTCGCCTATTATGATACCATTATTGTACATCAGATTCAAATGAAAGGAGTGGTTTGACTTTCATGAAAACCAAGTTTGCTGAAACACAGGCGGATTTCTTCCGGATTGTCAGAATCCGCACAGAAGTCTTTGTCATAGAACAACAGGTCGACCTGCATATTGAACAGGATCAGGACGACGATACCGCCATGCACTGGCTGGTGGAAAACGAGGCGGGCGAAGCGGTTGCCTGCTGCCGGGGGCTGGACTTCGGCGAGGAAATCCATATCGGACGGGTAGCCGTCCTGAAGCCTTACCGTGGGCAGCATGTCGGAGCGTTGATGATGCGTGAGATTGAAAAAGATCCGCATCTGGCACGCTTTAAGAAGATCGTTTTGCATGCTCAGGCGCAAGTTGAAGGTTTCTATGCATCACTGGGATATACCACGGTGTCCGAGCCGTTTTATGAGGCCGGCATTCGTCACGTCACGATGGAGAAAGTGCTATGAGCCAACAGCCGGAACGGATCCACAAGAAATTCCATATCGACCGGACGCTGATGCTGCTGCTTTTAGCGATGACCTGCGTTTCGTTATTGGCAATCTACTGCGCCGATCCGATCATGGCGACGCGCTTGCAGGGTACGCATCTGTGGCTGAAACAGGGCATGTGGTATGCGATCGGCTTTCTGATGCTGGCCTTTCTGACGCGGTTTGGCAGCGACCGGTTATTTACCGGGGTCAAAATCTTTTACTGGATTCTGATGGTGCTGTTAGCGATTTTACTGGTGGATAAGTATGTGATCAACCTGCCGGACCGGTTTATCCGACCGATCAACGGAACGACGGCCTGGTATCAGATCCCCGGGTTGGGCACCTTTCAGCCCAGCGAGTTCATGAAGGTCGTGCTGATCATCATGGTTGCCAATATTATCCACGAGCATAACCTCGGGAAGACGGAAATGTCGTTTGCGAGTGATTTCAAATTGTTTTGGGAAGTCGGCAAGATCGCCGTCCCGCCGCTGATCCTGATCTTTTTAGAACCGGATACCGGCATCCCGCTGATCATCATCGTCAGTATCCTGGTCATGCTGGCGGTCTCGGGCGTCCGCAAGGAATGGGTCTGGCTGGGCGCGGCCGGTTTAGTCATCGGCTTCGGCGGACTGATCTTCATGTTCAAGTTTTATCCGAATCTTTTATCCTCCATCTTAGGCGGAGGTTATAAAATGCGGCGGATTTACGGCTGGCTGGAAACGGAGAAATACATCAATACCTGGGGCAACCAGCTGTATACCTCGTTATTAACGATCGGTTCCTCCGGCTTAACGGGCCATGGCTTCCGCGAAGTCCTGATTCGTTTTCCAGAGCCGCAGACTGACTTCATTTTCTCTGTCATTGGTCAGAATTTCGGATTTCTCGGCACGACTTCGGTCGTCGCGTTATTGACGGCGTTCGATTTAAAGCTGATCAGCATCGCCTCGCGGCATGATCAGCCGCGCGAGCGGTATATGGTCGCGGGGATGATCGGCATGTTATTGTTTCAGCAGCTGGTCAACATGGGCATGATCACCGGTTTGTTTCCAATCACCGGCATTACGCTGCCGTTTATTTCCTACGGCGGCTCAAGTATGTTGTCGTATATGATTCCGCTGGCAATCGTGTTCCAGATGAGTTCAGAAAACAAGAGCCGGCTGATGCACTAGCTTAAGCCCCTGTCCCAATGCCGGGAATGCAGAAAATGATAAACGGAAGATCAAAGCGTCTTCCGTTTTTTTGACATGATTTCAAGAGGCGTCCTCCTCCAATCCTTTCAAATCATATTCTTCAATGCTATGATACAATTAGAATTAACTGAAAAGGGGCTGTGCCAATGAATTGTATGCGAACTCTGATTTCAATCTTTCTTTGCGGTTTTCTTTTAGTCGGCTGTTCCGGTCACCCGACACCAACCGACTTCGTTCCTTCAACCAGCGAATATCTGACAGCTGATCAACGGATAAAATCCCTGATCGACGCTTATACGGCAGTGAATACCAACTCCGTCTGCTGGCATGATTCGCCTGATTTTTCCTATTCGGAAATGCTGGCCGGGTTAATACGCCAAGCCTCAAAACCGATTGACGTCTATGAATATTGTACTTTATTGGAGAAATTGACAGCCGTTACCGGCGACGCGCATAATCATTTTGGCTATAATGCGGCCATGTCGGACGCCTTTGGTTATCTGACTTACCAATTCAACTATATTGATCATCAGTATATCGTCACCGGTGTCAGTCCGACTTCACAGGTTCCGCTGGGATCCGAATTAGTCAAAATTCAAGGTGAGGATCCCGGATCTTATTTAGAGAAACAGATTGCTCCGCTTGTAGCCGCGCGGACTTCCCGTTTGAAGCAGAATAGAATGTTGGAACGTTTCGTCTATAACCGTCAAGGCGAAAGCGTCCAGCTGATCTGGAAACTGCCTGATGGCGAAGAAAAAATAACGAAGGAAGTTTTTGAAAAAGGGACGCGGAGAATCACCCAGACTTATGCGAAGCCGGAAATCACCGGTCACAAGGTGAAGATCCTCCATCAAAGCACAACCTACGACGTTCTGGTTCTGGAAGAGGAGATCGTCTATCTGCATCTGAAAGTCATGAGCGATCTCGGCAGTTCTTACTTTACAGAAGTATTTCCTCAAATCAAGGATTACAAGTATTTCATTATAGATATCCGGGATAACCTGGGTGGTTCTGATCTTGGCGCTTTCCAGCTGCTTTCCTCGTTTTATGATGAAATCCGAAATTTTCAAAGCTTTGAGCTGACTTCGGATATCGAAAGGATGGGAAGTCATTTTGCCAGCCATCCGCAAAGAGAATTCGTCTATACGCAGCCGGAAACTTGCGATCTGACTGACTTCAGGGAATCGGGGCTGGACCGAATCCAGGCTGATCGTCTTCTCCTGCTGACAAATTATAATACGATGTCCGCGGCGGAAAGCCTGGCTTTGCTTGCCTCCGATCTTGATTCTTTTCTCTTGATAGGGACGCCGACGGCTGGTTCTTGCGGACTTCGTTATGACGTCAGTCTGGAAGATCTCGGTTTTACCTTTGCCTTCACCTCAAAAGGTTCACTGGACTATGACGGACAATCGCTGTATGGGAAAGGAATCGAGCCAGACCTGCTTATCGAACAAACCGTTGACGATTTAAAGCAGGGGATCGACACCGTCCTGGAAGCGGCGATAGATCAAATTTTGCCATAACATGAAGAAAGAGGTGTTCCTATGTCGTGGAAATTCTCATTCCCAGGTCTGATCTATTTGACCGGCTTGTTTCTGCCTAATCTTTTCTGGACGCAGCACAAACCGCAAGGCTACGAAGCCGCGGTGGCGAAAGAAAAACCATCTCTGGTGCGTATGGAAAGAATTGGTCAAGTTCTGGTTACCGTGTCTGCCTTCTTCGAGAGTCAATCAGCTTATTCAGGATTTCTGGAACAGCTGTATTTTCTTCTGTCCCTGGCGATGATGCTGAGCTACGAAGGCTTCTGGATCCGTTATTTCCGGAGTCCGCAGACACTGCGGAATTTCTACGCCCCCTTTCTCAAGATTCCGGTTGCGGGCGCGACTTTGCCGGTCATGGCTTTTTTCCTGCTGGGAATCGCTATCCACAATCCATTACTCTGCGTATCTGTTGTGATTTTGGGTATCGGTCATATCGGAATCCATTGGAACCCTGCCCGAAATTGCGGATAATGCAAATTTTTCTTTCGCCTGTTTTGGTTTAAAAACTGATTTCAAAGCAATCTTGTCTGTTAATTGACCGTAAAAAAGGAAAGTCTTCGCAGCTTTCCTTTTTCATTTTAATCATGAGGATTGAGAACTGATTCCCTCTATAAGCTCATTGCAAAGAAATATCCGTCATGCGTCGCTTCCATCACCCGGCCGACGCGCTTGCAATCGCCGATCACCGCCGTCTGCGGCGTAATGCCGTAGAATGCCAGCGCTTCTTCCCGTTTGGATTTCATGCCGGCCGTCTTGATCACGGTATTCACTTCAACAGTTCCTGACCTTTTATTAAACGTCATCCCCAGTCTGACTTTCCCCTGAGTAGTGAGCGAACACCGTGCGGCAGTAACGTTCAAAGAAATCCGCGCAGCATGGTCGCATAAGGAATTGTATTACTCAACCATCTCCCATCTCAGGCATAGCTGACCGGCAGTCTCGACTCACCCGCATGAAAAGAATACGGATCTTTTCCGTTGTCATCCTGCTTCTTTCCAAACTGTGCGGGCAATTTGGATTTTCCCGCGGCGCGTCAAACAGTAACGAGAAAGAAAATTTGAGTTATGAAATAGTTGGAAATTTATAAAACAGTCTCATTGCAGGAAGTTACAAAAGCCGCTATGCTTAAGGCAAGAGGTGATTTTATGGCCAACGAAGAATTAAAAGATTTCAACGCCATGCTGCAGGACAAAAAAGACATGCCAAAAATTCAGATCATCACCGATCCCAAAAGTATTGAGAAATACGGTGGAAACCGGATGTTTTTTGCCCCGCCGATCGACTACGACCGCATGATGAAACGTGTGCCCTGGGGTAAGGTGATCACTGTCGGGACGCTTCGTGAATACTTCGCCCGAACCAGCGGCGCTGATTTTACAGAACCGATCACCGCCGGCATTTTCGTGTCGATTGCCGCCTGGGCCAGCTTCCAGCGATCAGAGGATGAAACACCCTATTGGCGGACGCTTAAAGCAGAAGGGGAACTGAACCCGAAATATCCCGGTGGCGTCCTGGCGCAAAAAGCAAAGTTGGAAGCCGAAGGACACACGATCGTTCGCAAAGGTCGTAAGAATCTTCGATATTATGTTCAAAATTACGAAGACGTTCTTTTTGACCTTGATTAAGACCTTCTCTTTCCTTCGTTGAAAATCGGGAATAGAGAAACTAATACAAGGCTAAGCGTTCAACCCCCCTGAACTATTCACCAGCACGCTCCGCGATACAATCAGCGCGATCAAACCGATTGCCGTTCAGCTTATCATTCTTTCCACTAAGTTTGATATCCTGATCCATGAAAGCAATGATCCTGTGCCGTTCATATCAGAAATTGAGGGGCTTCCTTGAAGTCAATTCAAATGAAGTAGGTGCTGAGCTCCTGCAACAAAATATTCTAACTTTTTATTTTATCATTGGATTTTCTCATTCTGTTGTGAATGAAAATTTCAGCTTTAAAGATACTTTCAGATTACAGACTCATCAACAATTCTACATCAACATAATTCTTCACAAAAACGATCAGATCTGATTGCCGGCGAAGACCTGAAGATTCTGTCGATGGAATAGAAGGGGTGCTTATCCGCTTCCCTATATCTCTTTCACGAATCTCAGCATTCTTTCACCTGCCATTTCCCGCTTCGTGATACAATAAGGAAAACAGGAGGATTTATGTATGGATATTAAAACCTGTGTAGAAAATCAGCGGGCTTATTTTAATACGCACGCGACATTGAGCTATGCGTTTCGTTTCGAAGCGCTGACGCTATTGAAACGCGTGATCCAGGAACATGAACTGGAAATCATGGAAGCTCTGAAACAGGATCTGGGAAAATCTAATTTTGAGTCTTATATGACCGAGATCGGCATGGTCTTTGAGGAACTGAATTACGCAAGAAAAAATTTAAAGAAATGGATGGGGTTCCAACGTATCCCGACGCCGTTAGCTCAATTTCCAGCTGTCAGCTTTACGATGGCTGAACCGCTTGGCGTGGCTTTGATTATGGCACCGTGGAATTATCCGTTTCAGCTGACGATGAGTCCGCTGATCGGCGCACTGGCCGCCGGTAACTGTGCGATCGTTAAACCGTCCGCTTATGCACCGGCAACCTCCCATTGTATTGCCAAGCTGCTGAACATCATTTATGACGAATGTTACGTTGCGGTCATTGAAGGCGGCCGGGCAGAAAATACCGAGCTCTTAGAACAACGTTTCGACACGATCTTTTTCACTGGCGGCGTCCAGGTCGGCCGGCTGGTGATGGAAAAGGCATCACGCTGGCTGACGCCGGTAACCTTGGAATTAGGCGGAAAGAGTCCGTGTCTGGTTGACGCATCCGCCGATATCGAACTGGCCGCACGCCGGATCATTTTCGGCAAGCTGCTCAACGCCGGACAAACCTGTGTGGCCCCAGACTACATTTTAGTGGATTCCCGTGTAAAAGAACCGTTGATCGAAGCGCTGCGTTCTGAAATCACACGGCAGTATGGTACAAATCCGACATTAAATGAAAACTATCCGCGAATCATCAATGAGAAACATGAACAGCGGCTGAATGAACTCTTGGCGGATCAGCCGGTTGTTTACGGCGGACTCTGGAACCAGCACAAACTCATGCCGACATTGGTCGTCGATCCGGATCCCAATTCAAGTTTAATGCAGGAAGAAATCTTCGGCCCGATCCTTCCGATTCTGACCTATACGCATTTCAGCGAAGCGCTGCGCTTTATCCAACAGCGGGAGAAACCGCTGGCCGCTTATCTGTTCAGCGAAAATCATAAACATCAGGATCGCTTCCTGCGCGAATGTTCCTTCGGCGGCGGTTGCCTTAACGACACGATCATTCATTTAGCGACCACGGCGATGCCTTTCGGCGGCGTTGGATACAGCGGCATGGGCGGTTATCATGGTTATGCCAGCTTCGCAGCCTTCTCCCATATGAAAAGCATCGTCAATAAATCAACATTCATCGACCTGCCAATCCGCTATCAGCCTGTTTCTCCTTGGAAAGCAAAGCTTGTTCGGAAATTCATGAAATAGTTAAGAAACAAACATTTGATTTTTACGCTCCTGTGCCAGGGTTCTTCCTTAATCCTGGCATTTTTCTGTAATTAGAACCTTTCTTCAGAAAACAGGAATTCACCTGAACCCAGGTTAACGGTGAGTTCTTTGATTTACAATCTGATGAACCTGTTCTGCCAGATCGTCAGGCGTTTTTATTATTTCATACCGCTCCGATAATAACAGAAGCTCATCGCCATTTAACTGTTGAAGCAGTTCAGCTTCTTCTTCACCCATCGGAATCCTGATACTCAGCACCTGTTGAAGCATCATTCTTTGTCTTGCTTCCCCTTTATGTTCACCGATCCGTTCGCCAATGCGTTCCCCTTGCTGTCTGCCTATGCGCTCTCCAATGCATTCCCCGATCTTCTTCCCTAACCGCTGCCCTTTTTCATAAATCTTCTGTTCGTCAATTTCATCAAACCGGGTCCGCATTAATGCGATGTCCAAGCTTGTACTTCTCAAAAACTCCATCCGCTGTTCTTCTGTCATTCTGATCATTGGAATCACCTCTGAAGATAGTTTTAAACCTTGACCGTCAGCTTAGGCTGTGGGGTTGAGTTCGTTCTCTGATTTACAATCTGATGAACCTGTTCTGCCAGATCGTCCGACGTTTTTATCATTTCATACCGCTCCGATAATAACAGAAGCTCATCGCCATTTAACTGCTGAAGCAGCGCCGTTTCTTCTTCATCCATCGGAATCCGAATACTCAACATCTGTTGAAGCATCATTCTTTGTCTTGCTTCCCCTTTACGTTCCCCTTTGCGTTCTCCAATGCGTTCCCCTTGCTGTCTGCCAATGTGTTCTCCTTGTCGCCTGCCAATGCATTCCCCGATCTTCTTCCCTAACCGCTGCCCTTTTTCGTAAATCTTCTGTTCATCAATTTCATCAAACCGCGTCCTCATCAATGCGATAGACAAACTTGTGTTCCTCAAAAACTCCATCTTCTTTTCTTCCATCATTTGTATGACCTCCTCTTTTTCTTTTAACTCCCGAATGATTTCCTGTTTTTCCGCATCTAAACTGTACCGTGTCATATAAAGAATCTTTTCTGCCATCCGCCACTCTTCGATCGGTTTCTTCGCCAGCTCACTTAGATAATCCATTTCTACCCAGAGGATCCGGCAGCGCTCATCCGGCATCATGATGTGATCTTCCATCACGAAATATCGGCTCTGATGAGTAAAATAAGAATGCTTTTTCATGTTGGGCAGCCGATTAACGATCATAATCTGAATAACCGGACAGAATTCATAATCCTCCCCGGCAACAACCTCATCACTGACTATCCGTGA
>NZ_JADNEM010000028.1:0-39555 GCF_015552275.1 Holdemania sp. 1001302B_160321_E10
GAAATGAAGATGAGGGTCTTTTAAATTGAGAACAGATACGATAGAATGAGTAATGGACATAGTGAGATTTCCTTTCTGTAATTTGTGGTGATTTTATTGTAACGGAAATTCTTACCTATGTCTCTTTTTTTATGCTCAAGAAAAAAAGGCGTTGGTTTCCACCAACACCAAAATTTATAGAACCAAAAGAATCTCTTCGTTCCCCGGATCCAATCAAAGCGGAATGATAAAATTCAGAGAAACACCTCCTGTTGTTCACGCAGCGTTCGTGTTCAAGGAATATACTATTTTCGTCTGAAAATGAGGTGAACCCATGAAACGAAATTATTTTGCGGCGCTGCTGGGCTTCAGCTTGATCCTAAGCGGATGCAGCGCCTTTCCCTCCGCTTCTTCAACAGAGACTCCGGTATCCCAAACAGAAGCGACGCTTATTCAGCTGAGCGACGATCAGATTCTCATCAACGCTCAGCCGGCTGATCAAACCGGTGCGGTGCAGCTTTCGCACGACATTGTCTATTATCAAGCCGGTCAGGGCGCTGATTATGGCGAAGGGGATGCGGAAGATGAACACAGCGCGGAAGAAGCGCAGGCGCATACCGTAATCACGATCCACGAACCGGGAACCTACCGCGTCAGCGGAAAACTCAGCGCCGGCCAGATCGCGATTGATTTAGGCGAGGACGCCAAAGACGATCCCAACGCCGTGGTCAATCTGATTCTTGATCAGGCTGAGATTACCTGTACCGTCGCCCCGGCGATCATCGTGTATAACGCCTATGAATGCGCAAAAGAGGAAGCGCTCAGCACGGTGGATACCCGAACGGCCGGCTTTAACCTGATTGTCGCGGACGGAACAGAGAACTATGTATCAGGTGCTTACGTTGCCAGAATCTATAAGGAAGGCACGACGAAAAAGCTGCATAAGTACGACGCCGCGATCGAATCCAAGGTTTCGCTGAACCTCAGCGGGGAAACCACGGGCACCGGTATCCTGCGGGTCGAAGCAAGCAACGAAGGCATTGAGACTTCCCTGCACATGACGATCAACAGCGGCAGCTGGATCATTCATTCCGCTGACGACAGTTTGAATGCCAATGAAGACGGTATTTCCGTGATCACGATCAACGGCGGAACTGTGCGGTGTGATGCCGGCGCTGGTCAGGAAGGCGACGGTATTGATTCCAACGGCTGGATTGTTATCAACGGCGGTACGGTCATCGCCGCGGCCAATCCGGTAAGCATGGACAGCGGCTTGGACTCTGACAACGGGATTTTGATCCATGGCGGCACGGTACTGGCCAGCGGGAATATGTTTGATGACGTGGATTCCGCGTCCACGCAGAATGTGATGGTATTCAGCTTCGCTCAGACGCAGAATGCCGGCGGGAAGCTTGTGCTTTCTGACAACGCGGGACAGCCGGTCGCCGGCTTGGTTGCCGCTAACGATTACACGGTGCTGGTCTATTCCAGTCCGCAGATCAGCGAACAGGACTATACGCTGGCTCAGGCGGAAACCGTCGAAGGCGAAGACCTTGGCGGTCTGATCACTCCCGTTACCTCAGCGGTGGGGCTGACGGAGCTGGGCTATACCAAAACTGCGCTAAGCAGGGGCATAGGGATGCGCCCGCAGGGAGGCGAATTTCCGGAAGACGAAGGCCGAAAATCCGGTCAGCGTCAGGAAGGCGAAGGCCCGCAGGGCGAGATGCCGCAAGGGGAACCCCCGGCTGACGAAGCAGATCGGGAAGCCGGACCGCCGGCGGATCAGGAAGGTCCGATGGGCGGCAAACCGGAAGACGGCCGGGGGCCACAGAACCATGCCGACGTTTCGTCCGGCGAGCTGAACGCCACGTTTACGGTTTCCTCCACGATCGCGATATTTTCCCAAATTCAGGCTTTGAAGGAAGAATAAGCCGGAGGCGGCGCATGCCGCCTTTTCGATCGTTCTATTTGAAAAAGCGGCGGTTGTTTTGCGAAAGAAACGAAAGACACAACAAATCTGAAAGATTGTCAACAAATTCTGCGTTCTGCTTTTCAAACTGCAGGAAATCGCCTACAATAAAGATAAGCAGGAAAAATAAAAATTTGCGCAGGGGTTTGAAAAAGGATGTAAAGCGCCGTTTTGCGACATACACTTTCTATGCGGGAGCGCGATTCCTTAAATTTGATGAACTTGGCGTCAGACTCTAGGAAAACACAGGCGAATATGATAAAATAACGACTGAAAAAGAAGCAATCACAGAATCAATTTCTGATGAAAAAGGAGAGATAACTATGTACAAGCGCATCCTGCTCAAACTCAGCGGAGAAGCTCTGTCCGGACAGGGAACCAATTTCGATCCCGAAATTCTGAAATCGCTGGCCAGCCAGATCAAGGAAATTCAGGATCTGGGTGTTGAAATTGCGATCGTCGTCGGCGGGGGCAACTTCATCCGCGGCAAAATGGCGGAAAAAATGGGAATTGAGCGTGTTCAGGCCGACTACATGGGCATGTTGGCAACAGTGATCAACGCGCTGGCGATTCAGAGTTCGCTGGAACAGATCGAAGTGCCGACGCGTGTGCAGACCGCGATTGAGATGAACAAGGTCGCCGAACCGTTTATTGCCCGTCGGGCGATCCGGCATCTGGAAAAGGGCCGCGTCGTGATTTTCGGCGCCGGCACCGGCAGTCCGTTCTTCTCGACCGATACGACTGCGGCGCTGCGGGCTTCCGAAATTAAAGCGGATGTCATTCTGATGGCGAAAAACGGCGTTGACGGCGTGTATTCCGCGGATCCGAAGCTGGATCCCAATGCGGTTAAATATGATCGCCTGACGTATATGGATCTGATTCAGAAGGGACTCGCGGTCATGGACACGACTGCGACCTCCATGTGCATGGATAACCACATCGACCTGATCGTCTTCAATATGAATCAGGAAGGCAACATCAAGCGCGCCGTCATGGGCGAAAGCATCGGCACAATCGTAGAATAAACAGGGAGGAATCATACGATGATGAAAGAAATACTGGATAACAGCCGTTCTAAAATGCAGAAAGCGATCGACACGTTCAGCGAACATCTGGAAACCATCCGCACCGGCCGCGCCAACGCCGGCATGCTTGCGGGGGTGGAAGCCGATTACTACGGCTGTCCGACGCCGATCAATCAGATCAGCTCGATCACCGTGGTTGAAGGCCGCCAGCTGGTCGTCAAGCCGTACGACTCCAGCTCGTTAAAAGCGATCGAACATGCGATCAACAAGTCGGATCTGGGATTAAATCCGCAGAACGACGGTTCCGTCATCCGCATTAACGTTCCAGCTCTGACGGAAGAAACCCGCAAGGAATTATGCAAGAAGGTTTCCAAGCTGTCGGAAGAAGCGAAGATCGCGGTCCGCAACCTGCGCCGGGATGCGAATGAAATCGCGAAGAAAGACGACACGCTGACGGAAGACGCGGAAAAAGAATGTCTTGAAAAGATTCAGAAGCTGACGGATGAAATGATTAAGAAAGTTGATTCCATCGCGGCTGAAAAAGAAAAAGAAATCATGACAGTGTAACGGCAAAGCTCACCTTGTAGTGAGCTTCTTTGATAAGGAGCAACGGTATGGAAGAAAAAATTAGACATGTAGCGATTATTATGGACGGCAACGGACGCTGGGCGAAAAAGCAGGGCAAGGTCCGCACGGCCGGTCATTACCAGGGCGTGGAAAATGTGCGCAACATTGCGATCGCTGCCAACGATCTGGAAGTGGAAGTGCTGACGGTGTTCGCCTTTTCGACGGAGAACTGGAAGCGCCCGGAGGAAGAAGTCAGCTATCTGATGAAGCTGCCGTCGGTCTTCTTTAAACGGTTCCTCAAGGAATTGATGGAAAAGAACATTCGGATCACGATGATCGGTGAAATGGATCAGATCCCGAAGGAGACCGCCAAGGTGCTCCAGGCGGCGATCGACGATACGAAGGCCAATACCGGCATGATCCTGAACTTCGCAATGAATTACGGCGGCCGGCGGGAAATTGTGTTAGCTGCCCAGGCGTATGCCCGCGACGTGCGCGACGGCAAGGCCAGCGACACGATCAGCGATGAGCAGTTCGGCCAGTATTTGATGGGCGCGCAGTTTCCGCCGCTGGATCTGTTGATCCGCACCAGCGGGGAATACCGGATTTCCAATTTCCTGCTTTGGGAAATTGCGTATGCCGAAATGATCTTTGTCGATGAAGCCTGGCCGGAATTCACGCCGGAGCTGCTCAAGCAATGTCTGGATCAGTTCAGGCAGCGCGACCGGCGGTTTGGAGGCGTCAAGTGAAACAGCGCATCCTGACGGCGGCGCTGATCATCGCGGTTGTCTTGCCGCCGTTGATTCTGGGCGGAGTGCTGATCGATTTGTTGATGGCGTTCTGTCTGATCACGGGGGCGTATGAAATCACGCATTGTCTGAGGACACCGCGGAAAAACGGGTTGATGATCGCGATGATCGCGGTCATGATCGGTTTGGCGTTAGTCAGTCCGGAGTGGCTGGGCGCCGGTCTGGCGCTGACGCTGGTGCTGCTGTTTGCGGCGGCCATTGCGGATCCGCAGCTGAATCTGAACGATATCACGCTGGTCTTCGCGATGCTGACGGTGTTCGTCATGGCTGTGCGCTCGATCATTTCGATCTACGACCGGAACTCGTGGCTGATGATGTATGTGATCCTGGCGACCTATCTGACCGATACCGGCGCATACTTCTGCGGTTATTTCTTCGGTAAGCATAAGCTGATCGAACGGATTTCCCCAAAGAAGACGGTTGAAGGCGCGATCGGCGGCTGGCTGTGCGGGACGATCGGAGCGTTTGTTTTCGCGCTGGCAATGCTGCCGGAGCTGCCGTTGGGATTGGCCCTGTTTGGAGCGGCAACGATGGCGGTTGTCGGACAGCTGGGCGATCTGGCGTTCAGCCTGATCAAGCGGCATGTCGGAAACAAGGACTTCGGTTCGTTCCTTCCCGGACATGGGGGAATTTTGGACCGGATCGACAGCTTACTGTTTAACTTATTGTATTTTACGCTGATTTTAGCGATGGTGGTGTAATATGAAACGTTGTTGTGTATTGGGCGTGACCGGCTCGATCGGCGTGCAGACGGTCGATGTCTGCACGTCGCATCCCGAAGCCTTTCAAATCACGTCGATCAGCGCGGGCCGCAACATCCCGCAGCTGAAAAAACTGATCGCGCAGCTGCCGCAGTTAAAAGCGGTCTGCGTGCAGGAGGAAGCGGATTGTCAGCGCCTGGCTCAGGAATATCCCGATCTGGAATGGGTCTGGGGAGAAACCGGGCTGCTGCGCTTAAGTGAACGCGATGATTACGACGTGCTGGTCAACGCGCTGGTTGGTTTTGTCGGCCTGAAGCCGACGCTGCAGGCGATTGAAGCCGGGCACGATATCGCGTTGGCGAATAAGGAAACGCTGGTCGTGGCCGGAGCCTTTGTCAACGCCGCCTGCCGCAAGCATCACGTGGCGCTGCTGCCGATCGACAGCGAGCATTCCGCGATTTTCCAATGTTTGCAGGGCAGCCGCAGGGAACAGCTGAGCCGGCTGATCATCACGGCCTCCGGCGGCAGCTTCCGCGATAAGACGCGCGAAGAGCTGCGGGGGGTGACCGTCGCTCAGGCGCTGGCGCATCCGAACTGGTCGATGGGCGCTAAAATTACAATCGACAGCGCGACGATGATGAACAAGGGGTTTGAGGTCATTGAAGCGCACTGGCTGTTCGACGTCGATTTTGATCACATCGACGTGCTGATTCATAAGGAGAGCGTGATTCATTCGCTGGTCGAATACCAGGATCACGCTGTAATCGCCCAGCTGGGCACGGCCGACATGCGGCTGCCGATTCAGTATGCTCTGAGCTACCCTGAACGGCTGGAGCTGTTCAACAGTCAGCCGCTGGATCTGGCCGCGGTCGGAACCCTGCATTTTGCCCCTGCCGATTTTGCCCGCTATCCGCTTTTGGGGTTAGCGTATGAAGCAGGAAGAAAACAAGGAACGATGCCGGCGGTGATGAATGCCGCCAATGAGGAAGCCAACGCTGCATTCCGTGAGGGGAAAATTTCATTTTTAGACATTGAGGAGCTGGTGATCGACGCCTGCCGCACACTCGCTTTCACGGAAACACCATCCCTGGATGCGATTTTTGAGGCGGACCGCCAGGCCCGTGAATTTGTGAAATCACATCTGAAAGGAGCCTGAGCAATGGCAATTTTGTATTTTATCATCCTGCTGTCCGTCATTATCATCGTGCATGAATGCGGCCATCTGATCGCCGCGAAGTGTTTCCATGTTTATTGCGGAGAGTTTTCAATCGGTATGGGACCGAAGCTGTGGGCCTGGAAGGGCAAGGAAACGACCTTCACGCTGCGCGCGCTGCCGATCGGTGGTTACGTCGCGATGGCGGGCGAGGAAGGCAGCGAGTTTGAAGGCGTGCCGCACGAGCGGACGATCAAGGGCGTGTCGCATTGGAAGCAGATCGTCATCATGCTTGCGGGCGTGATCATGAACTTCGTGCTGGCCTGGCTGATCTTCGCTTCGATCATCCTGATCAACGGCAGCTACAACATCGCGCCAAAAGCGGTGGTCGGCGGCGTGGTCGAAGGATCGCCGGCGGAAGCCGCGGGCTTTGTCGAGGGCGATGTGATCACCAAGGTCGTGTTCGCCGACGGAACCATCGTCAAGCCGTCCAACTTTTATGAGATCCTGACGTATTCGATGGACAATACCGAGCCGGTGACCTATACGCTGAAGCGCGGCGATGAAACGCTTGAAAAAACGGTGACGCCGGTGTATAACGAACAAGAACAATCGTGGCTGGTCGGAATCAAAATTCCGCCGGCGACGCAGGTCAAGACCACGCTGCTCAACAGCGGTTACTATGGCGCTCAGTATATGGGGCAGACCGTGAAAGAACTGGTCACCGCCCTGACCCGCTTAGTCAAGGGGATCGGCTTTGAAGATCTGTCCGGGCCGGTCGGAATTTATCAGGTGACTGAGCAGCAGGCCAGTCTGGGATTACAGAACTACATTCTGCTGATTGCGCTGTTGTCGCTGAACGTCGGCGTCTTCAATTTGCTGCCGCTGCCGATCTTGGACGGCGGACGGATTTTGCTGGTGATCGTCGAGATGATTATCGGCAAGCCGCTGAATCAAAAGCTGGAAGCCGGAATCACGGCGGTCGGCGTCGCGCTGGTGCTGCTTTTGATGGTCTACGTCACCTGGCAGGATCTGATGCGGTTGTTTATCTGATAGCTTCATTTCCTCAAAGGCGAGGAAGGCATAGAAATAAACAGGAGGAACGAACATGAGTATTTTAGTCACAGGCGGCACCGGCTTCATCGGCAGCCACACAACGGTGGAACTGATCAACGCCGGCTACGACGTTGTCATCATCGACAACCTGGTCAATTCCTGCAAAGGCGTGATCGACCGGATCGAGAAGATCACAGGCAAGCGTCCGCGCTTTTATGAAAACGATCTGTTGGACAAAGCTGCGGTCGAAAAGGTGTTTGAAGAAAATGAGATCGAAGCGGTCATCCATTTCGCCGGTTTAAAAGCGGTTGGGGAATCGGTGACGATTCCGCTGACGTATTATCATAACAACCTGACCGGCACGCTGATTCTGTGCGAGGTCATGAAGGCGCACAACTGCAAGAAGATCGTATTCTCATCCAGCGCCACGGTCTACGGCGATCCGCATAAGGTGCCGATCACAGAGGATTTCCCGCTGTCGACGACCAATCCGTACGGATCGACGAAGCTGATGATCGAACGGATCTTAAGCGACGTGTTCGTTTCCGATACCGACTGGAGCATCATGCTGCTGCGCTACTTCAATCCGATCGGTGCGCATAAGAGCGGGCTGCTGGGAGAAACGCCAAACGGCATTCCGAACAATTTAGTGCCGTACATCGCCCAGGTTGCGACCGGCAAGCGTGAATTCCTGCGGGTCTGGGGCAATGATTACAATACGGTTGACGGAACCGGCGTGCGCGATTACATCCATGTCGTCGATCTGGCGCTGGGCCACATCAAAGCGGTGGAATACGTGCTGAAAAACAAGGGCGTGGAAGCGGTCAATCTGGGAACCGGCCACGGCTATTCCGTGCTGCAGGTCAAGGACGCCTTCGCCAAAGCGAGCGGCAAAGAAATTCCGTTCAAGATCATGCCGCGCCGGCCGGGCGATATCGCAACCTGCTACGCTGATACGACCAAGGCGAAGAAACTGCTGGGCTGGAGCGCCCAGTATGGCATTGACGAAATGTGTCAGGATTCCTGGCATTTCCAGCAGCAGAATCCGGACGGCATCACCGAATAACAAGACAGAAGCAAGGAAGCGGTCAAAACGGCCGCTTTTTTAGTCTGCCAAAACCCTTTCAGCGACAGATCGGCAGATATGGGGACAGGATGGGAGAATTTGTGAGAAACAAGGGAGTAATGGAAGCCGGCTGGGGAACGTCGATTTATCAGATGGTTTAAGAAATTGAACTTTTCGTTGATGGATAATGGAATGTGAAAATGTTATCATGAAGACGGAGGGAAGGAAAATGAAAAAATTGATCATCAGTGTTCTGTCTTTATTGATGGCTGTGTCGCTGTCGGCGTGTTCGTCAGCCAAAGAAGAGACCTTTGAAGGCTCGGCACAGGGGTACGGCGGAACCGTGACTGCCAAGGTTACGTTCAAAGCCGACAAGATTACCGCGGTTGAAGTCAAGGCGCCGGATGAAACCGAAGGCGTCGGATCCCGGGCAGCCGAAGAACTGCCGGAGAAAATTGTCGCGGCCAACAGCGCAGACGTGGACGTTGTCGCCGGCGCGACGATGACATCCAAAGCGATCCAGTCGGCGGTGCGCCAGGCGGTAAGCAAGAAAAACGGGGAAACGGAAACAGCCGTGCATTTGAACGCCGGCACCTATTCCGCAGTTGTCATGGGCCACAATGGCGAAATGACGATTGAAACGACCGTCGATGAGACGACAATCAAGGAAGTCAAGGTGCTCGAGCACACAGAAACGTTTGGAATTGGTTCCGGATCCGTGATGACGCCGGTTGAAGTTCTGCCGGAGCGGATTGTGGAACATCAGACGGTCAGCGTCGATAACGTCTCAGCGGCGACTGTGACGTCTTCCGCGATTAAGGCCGGCGTCCGGGACTGTCTCACTCAGGCCGGGGCCGAGGAAACGGCGTTCAGCGAACCGGCGCCGGCTGCGAATCCGACGGAAAGCGAATATACCGTGGATATCGCGGTCGTCGGCGGGGGAGCTGCGGGACTTACGGCAGCCAATACGGCGCTGGATGAAGGAAAATCGGTGCTCTTGGTTGAAAAAACGGGAATCACCGGGGGATCCACCGTGCAAAGCGGCGGCAATATCTTCGCTGCCGAGACAGCGGCGCAGAAGGCAAACGGCGTGGAAGACAGCGCGGAAGATTTGTATCAGTTTTTAATGAGCTATGATGAGGACCATCTGTTGAATGAAAAGATGATTCATGACTATGCTTATGGTATCGGCAAGGATCTGGATTATCTGGCCGATAACGGCGTTGCCATTACCTATGTGACCACCGCTCAGCCGACGCTGACACCGAATCGCCTGCATTTGACAAGCCCGAAGAATGAAATTGCATCCGGGATCGGCGGCGGGATTACCGTGCCGCTGACAAAGTCAATGCTGGAAAAGGGCGGAATGTTACTGCTGGAGACTCGCGCAGAAACACTTCTGACGAATGAACAGGGAGAAGTCATCGGCGTTCAGGCGATCAATCAGGCGGGCGAAATCGTAACGGTGAAAGCCAAAGCAGTGATTCTGACAACTGGCGGCTATGGCTCAAACCCAGAGATGACAGCGCGATTTGCGGCGTTTAATCCGATTTTCAACTCTGCCGCCAGCAGCACCGGCGACGGTCTGACAATGGCCGGCAAGGTCGGCGCACAGATCTTTGAGTCCGACGGCATGCAGCTGCAGTATGTCGACTTCAATACCGGTGAAACCGGCAGTACCGCCTCCGGCTTGGTGGTCGATATGCAGGGAAACCGGCTGGCGAACGAACACAGCTATCAATCCGTTTCCGCCGAAGCGTTTAAGCGCGGGAACAATGTGGTGAATTACTATATCACAGCGACCCGGGACGGCGTCTGCGCAGAAAGCTATCCTACTGTCCAGTATGGCGTCACGCTGGAAAATGCGGTCAAAGCATCCAGTCTCGATGAGCTGGCGGCCTTGATCAAAGCCGATCCGGAAACGCTGAAAGCCACCGTCGCGCGCTATAACGAGTTATGCGAAAAAGGAACGGATGATGATTTTGGCAAGCCTTCCGACTATCTGATTCCAGTCGAAGGCGATACCTACTATGCCTTTGCCCGCTATCCGGTTGCGGCGGCGACTTTCGGAGGGTTGGTTATTGACGAAACCGGGCATGTCCTGAATCAGGAGAATCAGGCGATCTCCGGTCTGTACGCGGCAGGAGAAGTCGCGCTGACCGGCGTGTTTGCCAACGTGTATCCAACCTGCGGTTTGGCGATCGGCAATTCAATTCACATGGCCCGCAACGTGGCAGCGGCCGCCTGCGGAGAATAACAGAAAACGGCGCTTTGCTTTCGCGCCGTTTTCTTGTTACAATGAAATCATGAATATTAATGAGCTGAAATATTTTATTAAGGTCGCGGATCAAGGAAGCTTATCCAGAGCGGCCAATGAATTGTATATCTCCTATCAAGGTCTGTCGAAGTCGCTCAAGAACCTGGAAACGGAGCTGGATTGTCCGTTGTTTGAAAAGCTGGGGAGTGGTTACAAACTGACGGAATATGGCGACGAACTGTATCCTGCCGCAAAGCGGATCGTCAGTGAATGGGAGACGCTCCAGCTTTCCTTAAACCAGATCCAGCGCCGCCGCCATCAGTTTTATCACATCGGCGTGGCGATGGGCGTCGACACGCCGTTCGTCAATTTTCGCAGCCAGCTTGATCAGTTTCTGAGAAAGCATGGCAACGTCGTCATGATCGACGCCTGGGATTCCTATTGTGAGGAAAAGATTGAAAGCGGAGAACTGGATATCGCAATCACGTTCGGGCCGGTGGATGACGTGCGTTTCGACTGCACGGTGCTGCATCAGGGAACACTGGCGGCCCTGGTGCATCCGGAAAACGTTCTCTCAAATAGAAAAAGCCTGCGGATTCAGGATTTAGCGGATCAAAAGATCATCACCGTAAACCGTTACTTCCGAAATTACGATATTTTGATGCAGGCCTGTCAAAGCTGCGGCTTTAAGCCGAGAATTGTGCTGAATACCGTAAATTTAACCGCGACGCTGTTCGGTTATCAGGACAGGAAGGCGATCGGGATTTCCAACAATCTGTGTTATCCGACGGAGTCCATTGGAGAATACAAGGTGATTCCCGTGCTGGATCAGAAGACGACCTGTCAGATCAATCTTTTAATTCATCCCAGACAGCGCAAAAACAAGGCGATTCAACAGCTGAAGCAAGAGCTGCTGCAATGCTTTTTCATCAATACCGACGTTAAGTGTTGATACCATCATTCTGGAAAAGGGCAGGGAATTGAAATGAGCTGGCCCGGCGCAATAGGGATAAGCGGAAAAAATGGTCAGATCAAGCTTGCGGCAAAGGTTGACGAGTTCAGAATTTCTCAGAACATTTTGAACTGAAAAACGGAGGTTATCGGCATTTTTTCCATAGAAGGCGGTCTTTTTGACCGTTTTCATTTTATGAAGAAACAGATTTGCAAGCTTTTTAAAATCCAAAGAGGAAAGAAACAAGGGGAGAGAAAAACAAGGAGGGAGAGAAATAAAGCGGTGTCGAGGTGAATGATTTACCATAGTAAACCTTGTTGCCAAATGAGGACTATGGTACAATGATACCAGCGGCAAAGGAGGAGTTTTATGCCCCGATACGATCAGTTGTTTCAGGAAATTGTCCACACGATCAAAGAAGATTACGCCGGCTTTGCGATGTGCCGGGATCACCACGATCCACGTCCTTACGTCCATACCATCGGGACGGCGTTTATGAAAAAAGAATTGGATGCGGATTTGTTTTTTCGTCAGGTCAATCAATATCTTGCGGAAACCGGCGACCGCAACCTGCGTTTTTTGCGGCATCCCGGCCCGGATTACCAACCCTTTACCAACGGCTTTTTCACCCGACGCAAAGGCGAGGTACTAATGGTCAGCGAGGTGCATCAGGAAGATCAGCTGCAGCCGAAGGACGAGATTATCGCGATCAACGGCCAGCCGCTGCGTTTTTATACGGAGACATTGAAAAAGCGGGTGTTCTATTCTGATCAGAATGACCGTCAGATCTGGACGGGGTTTTTGAAAATGGCCGATCAGATTACGGTGCGCCGAAACGGACAGACCTGGGTTATGCCGCTGCGCCGTTTTGCCAGGACAGAAGTGCTGAAAACAAATACGATAGTCGTTGAAGAGGGGAGTGCGGTGCTTAAAATCGAGCGGATCGACGAAACCCTGGAACGACTGGTGGAAGAAAACAGAGAGCTGCTGACGAAGGCGGATTCGATCATTCTGGATCTCAGGCGCTGTGAGGAAGGGTGGGAATCGTCGATGTTCTGCCTGCTGCCGTATATTTTGGATCAACCGGTACCGGTGTGCGAGGTCATGGAAGGGCAGGGACTTCTGACCCATTATACCGGGAAAAATTGCCATCGCCGGATTGATCAGCTGAAGACGATGATGACGGAACCGGATCTGGCTCCCATCGCATCCGAAATGATTGAAGAACTGGAAGCGAAAGCGGATCTGGGCTGGGTTCTGGAAACCGAAGCTGATTGGGGCGCAGAGGAAGACGCGCTGATTCAGCCGGTTAAGCCGGAGCGCAGAACGGTGCTGATCACCGATCTGTTTACCGCCGGGGTCGCGGAAGAGCTGGCCGATCTGGCCTCCCGTTCATCACGCTGCACTCTCGTCGGAAGACAAAGCAGCGGCCGTTATCAAACCTGCAATCTGATCTCCGTCGTATTTGACGATTTGTTTCAGCTCGATTATCCGATCAGCCGCCGCCAAGCGTGGACAAGAGATCAGCCGGCGGGCGTGCCTTGCGATATTGAAATCGAATGGACGCCGCGGGAATGTGATGAAGATCTTCTGATGATCAAAGCCAAAGCGGCTGCCAAGGATACGGATAATTAAAAGAATTTTAAAATAGGAGAAAATTCAACAGGAAAAAATTCAACAGGAAAAATTCAACAGGAGAAGATAAAACAGGAGAAAATACAAAAGCCAGCGGCTGCGGCGGGATTCCCGCTTCACAGCTTCCGGCTTTTTTCTGTATAAAAAGACGGCGGAACCGTTCACGTTGTTCCGTCGTCCAGATTTTATTCCTCGCTGATGAACTGACCTGCCAGCCGGCCATGCGTCACCGCCATGCCGATCGAGTTGCCTGCGCATGGCGTGGAGTAGCCTAAGCCGTAGCGTCCGCCCAGGCAGTTGCCCGCGGCATACAGCCCTTTGATCTTCTTGCCGCTCATGTCCAGCACGTTCTGGCGTTTGTCGGTGACCAGACCGGACATCGTGACCATCATCGGCGTCGGCTTGTCGTTCTTCTCGCTCTTGACCGCGTAGAATGGGGCTTCGTCGACTGGAATCATGCAGGAAGCGTCTTTGCCGTAATCGGTGTCCTTGCCCGCGTAACAAAGCTGGTTGTAGGCTTCGATCGAGGCCAGGAAGGTTTCTTTCGCCGCCCCGGCATAGCCCAAGTAGTCCGCCAGCTCCTCCAGCGTGTCCGCCTTGATGACGGTTGATTCCATACGTTCAGCGACGGTGCAGCCGCGGATGGTGCCGCCCTCCGGTCCGCTGACCAGCGCATCCATATCGTTGATCAGATCAATGTAATACTGCGGCCGGCCGGCGTTCGGTCCGCCGTGTTCCAGCCCCGAAGCACAGACCGATTTCAGCCATTTTTTATCGGTAACTAAGCACAAGGTGCCTTCCGGCTGACGGGCGCAGGCAGTCTGCGCCGCGGAGAGGTTGCCTTCATTGGTGAAGCGCTCGCCCTCGCTGTTGAGCCACAGCATCGCGTTGCAGCCCCAGGGACCGCTCGGACCGCCGCCTAAAAGCATGCTTCCGCGCGGCGCCGGTTCGATCATGCCGCCGGCCCAGCAGCCCATCTTGACCGCTTCGCCCTTGCGTCCGCCCATGAAGGAGAAGAAGTCCGGCTGTTCGCCGCCGGCCCGCTCAAAGCGTTCCATGTATTCGTTCAATAAGGCCCAGCACATATCCGCGTTGCCGGCATAATCGCCGCCGCACAGGATCGCGCCTTTGGTCGTATTGAATTGAATATAGCTGCCGTCGCTCGCTTTGCCCGCGACGCCGATAATGTCTTTCGCCTCGTTTTGAAGCAGGACGATGGCTTCCGTACCGTAGTACCACTCAGCCCCCAGCTGCTTTGCCTTGTCGATGCAGGCCTGGTTGATCAGCGGCAGCACCGAGTTTGCCGCGACGCCCTGGATCGGCTGGTCGTTGTACTGCCCCATAAACTGCGCTGTGGCCGCCCAGGTTTTGGTGCCCGGGGTCATCGGGTAATCGTAGCGCAGGCAGTCGTACATGTCGTTGCCGGCCTGAATTTTCTCATAATCCATGTTCGCCTGCATGATCAGCCAGCCCTCCGGCGTATTATCATAGGTATAGGCCTTGGGATCAACGCCCATTTCCTTGGCAACTTCCAGCATGTGATCGAGGGTTGGACCGGAATTGTGGACGTAGGACTTGACGATCGCCGGGAAGCAGCGGCCGCCGGAACGAGTGACGAATTCGTTGACGACTTCGCCCAGATCATAGGTGCCGAAGCCGATATCCTGCTGGAGCTTGGAGTTGAATGCGCCGATATCTTCGCCATACCAGGTAAACATGTCTTCCTCCATCCGCTCTAAGACCGCGACTTTCAACCCTGCTTCCGCAGCAGCTAAGGCCGCCTGTACGCCGGCGTGACCGCCGCCGACAACGATGACGTCGACATTGACTTCCTTAGCGTGATCGCTGATGACCGGGGCTTCGCCGAGCCAGTCGCCGGGACCGGAGTAGCCGGTGATCCGGCCGGTGGATGCGGACGGTGTGGCCGAGGCGTCCGGGGATGCGGTAGGGGTCGTGGATTCCGTGCTGCAGCCGGCTAACAGACCTGCGGCTGCGACGCCAAACGCACTGGCAGCGGCGCCTTTAATGAAATCACGACGGGAAATTCCTTTTTTGTAAGTCATAAATTCTCCTTCCTTATAATAATTCAATTAGATAAAATATTTACTATAGTAAAATAATTTATCTGTGAATATCTTATCACAATAGTTTATTGGAGTAAATTAGTATTCAAAAGTTTATCCTGGAAGTTTCGACAAAGTTTGACATTCCGCGGTGATTGCATGATAATTGATTCGGTGATGATATTATGACGATGAATAAAAATGCCGACAGGTCGCTGATTCTCGATTCCATGCCGGTAAAGCAGGCTTTAATCCGCCTGGCGGTTCCTTCCATCCTGGCCTCGATGGTCACAACAATCTATAATATCGCGGATACGTTTTTCATCGGTCAGCTGCACAACACGGCGATGATTGCGGCGACGACGGTCGCGATGCCGATCATGATGCTGACGCACGCGTTCGGCGAGTCGATCGGCGTCAGCGCCGGCAGCTATATTTCGCGGCAGCTGGGGGCGGGCCATCGGGATCAGGTCAGCCGGATTGTTTAGACGACGATGACGCTGGTCGTTTTGATCTCCATCGTGCTGCCCATTTTGTTTATTGCTTTCCTAGATCCGTTGTTGGGCATGTTCGGAGCGGAAGGCGACGTCACGATGTATGCGGCGCAGTATGTGACGATTTTATTAGTCTTTGCGTTTTCGCAGATCATCAAGCTGACGATCGTCCATCTGCTGCGGGCGGAAGGCGACGTGAATTTTCCCATGGCCGCGATCTTTGCCGGGGTGGTGGCAAATCTGATCCTTGATCCGATTTTTATGTTTGACTGGGGTTTGAATTTAGGGATCGCCGGCGCGGCGTGGGCGACGGCTGCGGCCCAGTGTCTGTCGTTGGTCATGTTGATGGGGAGGTTGTTGTTTAAAGCTGAGGCTGTGCGCTGGAATCCGCGGGTATGGATGCTGGATAAGGCAGCGGTGCAGGAGATTCTGAGCCTGGGGGTGGCGGTGTTTGCCCGTCAGGCGCTGCCGAGCGTCACTTACAGCTGTCTGGCAATGCAGGCCAGCGTGTATGGAACCGATTTTCTGGCAGGGATCGGCATCGCCAAGAAATGTCTGAATTTAGTCATGTTCGCGATCATCGGCTTCGCGCAGGGGTTCCAGCCGTTTGCGGCGTATAATTACGGCGCCGGCAACCGGCCGCGGCTGAAGCAGGCGCTGAAAAGCGCCTTGACATGGGTAACGGTATACGGCTGTTTTGCGGCGGTCTTCTATCTTACGCTGGCGCCGCAGATCGTGCAGATCTTCTCCCGCGAGGCGGCGGTTATCGAAATGGGCCGGATGATGCTTTATGGCTATGCGGTCTCGATGCCGGTCGTCGGAGCTTATAATATCGCGGCGGTGCTGCTGCAGGCGCTGGGAGAGAAGCGTTCGGCGTTCTTTCTGTCGATCGCCCGCCAGGGTTTGTTTTATATTCCGATCATTTGGATTCTGCCGACGCTGTTAGGCAAGCTGGGTATTTTCATGGCTCAGCCCTGCGCCGATTATCTGACGATCCTGACGGTGATCTTCTTATGCCGGCATTTATTTGTCGATTTGATGAAAGGTTAATATTGGTAAGGAAAAACAGGTTTTAACGCGCTCAGGTTTATGGTAGAATACCTTTAGACTGGGGTAATGTTACTTATGAGAAAAACGAAGAATAAAACGACGATGCTGCTGGCCGGCGGCCTGGCTGTCGTCTTGATTCTCTTTGCTGCAGCGGCAATTTACTTCGGAATGATCGTGAAAGATCGTTCCGGATCGCAGCTGCCTGAAGAAACGGAAAAGCCGGTGATGGTCGAGCAAGGCGGTCAGGAAAAACCGCAGGAAACGCAGGGACTGGACGCCGTCGAGGTCGATCTGGTCAACGCGACGGTTTATCGCTTCGATGAACTGGACTTCCAGTTTGCGATCGCGAAGATCCGGGTGAAGGCGGAAGAACCGATTAATATTTCGCTTGAGCATTTCGCAACGTCCGAAGGCGTCAAGCTGAATGACATCGACAGCTATCTCGATCAGCTGGATAAGAACGGTTTATATATCGGCAAGCAGAATGTTTGGTTTGAATTGGTGTCAAGGGAAAACAGCTACGTTGCCAATATCTTTGTGCCGATTAAGGATAAAACGGCGCAGTCGGCGACGATTAACGTGGATTTCGGCGATAACGCGCCGATCCAGCTAAATCTGAAGGAAGCGACGGGCACCCGCGAGATGCTGGGGTACGTCGCGGAGGACGTGATCACTGATGGCAAGACATATCAGATGCAGGTCAACGTCGCTTTCCAGATCGCGAATGAAGAAGTATATAGGAATATGAATGGAGAGTTGATGAGCGCTGGAATTCCTTCCACCGCAGCAGTTTATGTATTTAAGGTTGAAGCGGTTAGTTTATGGGGCGATAATCTGGAAATCGAATCTGCACGATATGTATTGGATGATGGAAGTGAATTCGATGCGTTAGATGCTGAATATGAATCTGAAAAGTATGAAAATATACTGGGAAAATCAATTCAGGAAAAAGATACTGGAGTTTTATTCTTTGTGACATACAATCCAGATAAAGAATTGATTTCTTATCATGGAACATTGAAACTTAAAATCAAGGGCCAGGAAAACTGGATAGACGTTAAAGTGAATTTATAGGAGGAAAATATGAGAAAAGGTCTAAAATTTCTTTTATCGCTGTTTATGGCGGTGTCATTAGTTCAAAGTTATTCCTCCGAAGAAACTGTTGTAAAATTAGTAGCGGCAGGAACATATCCGATGGCTTGTTCTAATTATGAAGTGTCATGGGTTCAGGATAACGGAACGTTTTCAGAAATCAGTTGTCACAATGATTTGGGATCTGCCTTGAATACAATGTTTAATTATGGCATTGATGCGGTGGTTCGTCATTCTGCCAGTAAATCGCCAACAAAAATTATTGCGATGGTTTCTGGTTTGGTGGCCAGTTACTCTTATCGGAGAGGGACCAATGTAGAGCAAAAAGATGGATCTATTAAACGAGTTGCCGATTCAACGGTTACAATTACTCAATATGAATCATCTGGAGAAGATACCTATGTTACTAGTCACCGTGAAATGATATATCAACAAACGGCTAGTTATAACCCAAGTAACGGAACTGGGAAAATCGGCGTGAACTTAACTGGATTCGATGGCTTTATTAATTTAGATCAGGTTGATTTAATTCCAATGAAATTTGTCACAAGGGGATTGAGTATTCAATTGGGAGGAAACAATGATGGAACGCCATGGGAATCACCATTTTGGGTTAAGCCGAAACAGAGCTATTATGAAGTTGTGCAAAATGGTAACTATAAGGATATAGTTTATCATGCTTGGTCATATTGGGCCGGAAGTACACAAAATCCGCAGGATTATTCTCAAACAATCGGTCCTGCCGAGGAATGGATGCCGGTGGGTGCGGTTTATTATACAAATGATATGCATCATTTATACTCTGACCGGTATTTTCAAAATCCCGTGACCAATAACGGTCAGCATGCAACGTATTACAATTATTATGAAATGCTTCCATTGCGCAGTCGATCAAATATTTCAGGTCAGACATTGGATGCTTTCCTGGCACAAAGATATAATGCGGGTAATTCTAAGATGTATGGGGCTGGAAATATTTTTACTTCCTATCAGGAAACCTATGGTGTCAATGCTTTGTTGGTTTATAGTTTAGGATTATTAGAATCTGCTTGGGGTACCAGCAAATATGCTATGAACAATAATAATTTATTTGGTTGGAATGCTGTTGATTCTAATCCCGATGATGCATATGTGTTTAAATCTATTGATGATTGTATTAAACAGCATATGGCTTTGAATTTGCGCGGCTATATGGATGTGACAAACTGGCGTTTTTTCGGCACCCATGTAGGTAATAAAGGTGCGGGATTTAACGTGAAATATGCGTCAGACCCGTATTGGGGTTTAAAAATAGCTGCGCTTGCTTATTCTATCGATAAATTTGCGGCAGGATATAACGGTTCTTTGATTGATTATGGTCATTATGATTTAGGTGTTGTCAATCAGCTTAATACAAGTGTAAAACGATATGCTGATCAAAATTCTGCAACGTTGTTCAATGTTTCATACAGTCAAAGCACTTATTTAAAAGATTTTTCAGTAATTATGCAATCTAACAGTCAAGACTGGGTTGGCTTTCCATCACCGAATGGAATTCGTGCAGATGGTTCCTTGATACTGCATCAAAAAGAGAGTTACGATGTCTATGACTGGAATAACAGTGTTGGTTATTTGCGCAGCGAGCAAGTATCTCCGCTTGGTTTTGTTGAGGAAACAGGGAATAAGCCGGTTGGCGATTTTGAACAGAAAATCACTGAACTGAGTTTGAATGGAAGCAAGCTGATGATAAAAGGTTATGCTTATCAGCCAGGTTTATACGTTCAAAACTTAGATCAGCTTACCCATCAGTTAGTCATTGAAGATTCTGAAGGGAATAAACAGCTGTATAATTTAAGTCAGGCAGAATACAGTGATGAAAATTATAAAGCCGCAGGATTTTCCGAAAGCGATATTCCGTTAGATTTATTGCTTACGGAGGTTGGTACTTATAAATTATCGATCAGGACAATCCATGAAACTTATGATGAAACTAAGGTGTTATCGGATGTAGATTTACCGGAGACCGGTTCAGAGTTGCTTTTTGATTATATTTTTGAAAAGCAGGATAATGGAATTGTGGTAACGAAGAAAGCTCATGTAGTAGCAGAGTATTACAACACACTTATCCAAAAGTTCTTATTAAATGAAAATGGCACTTTATCTGTCAAGGGCATAGCGTTTGTAGAAGGCCGCCATCAAGGTACGCCGGAACAGATTTCCCATCAGTTATTGGTGACTAAAGTCGATACAGATGAAGTTGTCAAAACATCTGATCTGACAAGTTATACGGGTGAAGAAAATGATCCAAATTTAAATCTGGGTTATAATCATATCCAATTGGGCTTTGATTACAGCTATGGTTATTATAAAGGAGATCTCGATATTTCAGATCTCCCTGATGGAGATTACAGCTTCATCATTAAAACCATGTCAGATGGTAAGGAATTCACTCGCAAAATGTATGGATTAAGTTCTATGAAAGATAGTGGCGTGCTTTTACTTAACAACGGAAAATATGGCGAATTAAAGCGTCAATATGAATTTTCAAATCGTTATGAGTTAGCTATTCGAAATTATAAAATCGAATTGCCTGAAGGAAAACAGCCGCTCCCTCGTATCCGTGAATCGTATCAATATTTAAGTAAAGTAGCGCTGTCAGATAATAACGAGAGCATGATCGTTAAAGGTGCAGGATTTATTTGGAATGGCGATTTCTCGGCAGAGCAGCATCCTAAATACACGTTGTATTTAATCAATAAAGGAACAGGAAAAATTCATTCGTATCAAACAGAGGGAATCACAGCGTTGACTGGTGGAGATTACAGTTGGGATATGACTGAAGAAAAAGGCGGGACTTACGATTATAGTCATATCTGGTATGAGTTTGAGATACCGATGGTTGACTTGGAAGATGGCAATTATGAATTGAAATTAATGATTGAGACTGATTCTTATGTCGATTTGCTTGATCTTAAATCCAGAGCTTCAATCAAGTTGCCTGTTCTTGAAGGTGAAAAGAGTTTTACGGCGACAAGAAATATTAAGAATAAATATAAAGTTGAGCTGCAGTTAAAAGGTTGGTATGTAGGGCCTGTATCAGAAGAACCTGAAGAAATGAATACAGAGGAACCTGAAACAACTACGGATCAAAATTTGGAAACTCCTGTTCCTGAACCTACACCATCGGAAAAAACTGAAGAATCGAACTGAAAAATGTAAATTACTGATGTCGTTTTAAGTACTAGAATGAAAAGCGATCAATATTTAAGCCAGTCTGAGGTTATCTGTGGCTATAAGTTGATCGCTTTTTATGTTTGTGTTGAAAAACATGAATGATGCTTATTTGCAGTAAGGTGAAATTTTATTTTTGTGCCTTGATTTTACGATAATGGTAACAGTTGGACAACAAGGCGACAGCGCCAAAGGCTGCTGTGCTGATACCCGTTAAGGTATAACCCAGAATCAGCTGGCTTGCACCGCCGAAAAGAAAAACTACGCTGGCAATACCGCCGAGCATCGTTCCGATTTTATCCGCTGCCGGAGAAGGGGTGCGCAGTGCCTTTGATTTCTCGATCAGGGATTGGGTCATTACGGAAGTTTTCACCGACGCTTTTTGTGTTCGCTCCATGGCTGCCTGAGTCAGATCGGTCGGCGAGGGGATGGAATTTCTGACTGTGATGAGTGATTTTTCTTGATTCATAAATACCTCCTGATTTTTTGTTTTTTAAATGGTCGATCGTGGTTTAGATGGAAGCGGAGAAGAGTGATTTCAAAATATAAAACCGACCGTCGGTCTTTATTCCTGCTAAGAAACAGGCTGCCATTTTACAGCCTGTTTATATAAGCTACTTGGATCGAATTTCACAGGAAAGTCAGATTACTGGACATAGGCTTGGATCAAATCAGCGATAAGCGAATCATCAATTAAATCTAAGCCTAGCTGAATCATCACCGATTGCAGATAGCGCAGCCGGATTTCAGTTTCTTCGCTGTTTCGATGAAATAAAACGGGATTGACCCAATAGTTCAGCAGCATTAAGAAGACTTCTGCACAAAGCTCAGGCTGCTGGACGTGCAGCGAACCATCATCGTTGCCTTCCCGGATGAGTCCGGCAACGATCGGCGCATCTTGTTGAACGCAGGTCTGAATTCCATTGACGACAAAATGCGGATCGAGCTGGGATGCTAAAGCCTGATCCAGCGCATGTGTTTCGGCATCCGCCGCCAGCTGTCCCAGGATCTTCTTCAGTTTTTCTTTGGCGTTTTTACCCGGCGTATCACGGATCAGTTCCTGAAACCGCTTGTTCACGTATTGAATTCGCCGCTGCATCACCGCGTTCAGGATCTGTTCTTTGGATTTGAAATGATGATAAAGTCCGCCCTTGGATAATCCGGTCGCGTCAAGGATATCTTGAACGCTGGTTTGTTCATAGCCCTTTTCAACAAAAAGTCTGGCCGCGGTAACGATGATTTTTTCTAACGTTTGTTCCGGATGTTTATTTCTTGCCATAGCTTCTCCTTATAAACCGACGGTTGGTCTGTATATATCTTATCTGGGATTGTTAACCGCGTCAAGTTAAAGTCGTCGGAAATGAAAATTGTGACTTTATTTTAATTTTATCTTTTTAAACATAAAAGAACTGTCCTGGACTTGTTTCTGAATTGGGAACTCGTCAAGACAGTTCTATTAATTAATGATGCGGATCAATCATGGTCAGCTGAACCCGGTGACGTTCTGCGTCGATCCCGTAAACCCAGACCTTGAGGATGTCGCCAATGGATACGACTTCGCTGGGGTGGGAGATCCGGCCCTGCACCATCTTGGAAACATGGACCAGACCATCCTCATGCAGACCGATATCAACGAAAGCGCCGAAATCAACGACGTTGCGGACGACGCCTTCCAACTCATCGCCCGGATGCAGATCTTCCAGCGTGAGGACGTCATGCCGCAGCATCGGTCCGTCGAATTGTTCACGGTAATCGCGCAGCGGCTGGGAGATCGCTTCAATCATGTCTTGAAGCGTATACACGTCCGTGTCCAGTTGTTCGGCGGTTTTTTCCAGATTTAACTGGCTCAGTTTTTCGCGGCATTCATCGCTGCCGAACTGGCTGATGCCTAACAGTTGGCATAAGCGGTGAGCGGCCTGGTAGCTTTCCGGATGGATCGGCGTTTGATCCAGCGGTTCCTCTCCATCGTGAATCCGCAGAAAGCCCGCCGCCTGCTGGAAAGACTTCGCGCCCAGCTTCGGCACTTCCAATAACTGCCGCCGGTTTTCAAAGCGGCCGTGTTCGTTGCGGTAGGCGACGATCGCGTTGGCGGAGGCTTTTGTCAGACCTGAAACATGACATAAAAGCTCGCTGGAAGCCGTATTGACGTCGACGCCGACGCGGTTGACGCTTTTTAAAATCGCGAAATCAAGCCGCTCATTTAAAGCCTTTGCGGGCAGATCATGCTGATACTGACCTACGCCGATACTTTTCGGATCAATTTTAATCAGTTCAGACAACGGGTCCAGAATTCGTCTTGCGATCGAAACGGCGGAGCGCTGCTCGACGTGCAGATCCGGAAATTCCTTCCGCGCTAATTCGCTGGCGGAATATACCGAAGCGCCAGCCTCGGAAACCAGTGTGTAATCGACGTTCAGGTTTTCTTTTTGAATGATCTCGGCAATGAAGCTTTCAGTTTCACGGCTGGCCGTACCGTTGCCGATTGCGATGACTTCGATTGGATATTCTTTCAAAATCGACAGAAGTTTGGCTTTGGCTTCGGCTTTTTTGTTTACCGGCGGATGCGGATAGAAAACGTCGATTTTCAGCATCTTACCCGTGGAATCAATGACAGCCAGCTTGCAGCCGGTCCTAAACGCCGGATCGACGCCGAGGATCATTTTGCCTTCCAGCGGCGGCTGCAGAAGCAGACGTTCAACGTTCATTGAGAAAATCTCAATCGACTGCGCCTGCGCTTTTTCGCTCAGTTCCCCGCGGACTTCACGCTCGACGCTTGGGAATGCCAGCCGCTTTAAACCATCCTGCGCCGCTTCCTCAATCAGACTCTGACAGACGGTTGGGCGGTCATGCGTCACACCGCGGATCGCGTAATTGATCAGAAACGTCTGGTTGTAGTCCAGGGTTACCGTGATGACTTTTTCTTTTTCAGCCCGGTCGATGGCCATAACCCGATGATTTGCCAGCGTGCTGATCTTTTCTTTGTAATCGTAATACATCTTATAAACTTTGTTTTCGTCTTCGTGCTTTTTCTTTTCCTTACAGAGAATAAAGCCGTATTTTTCAATTTGTTCCTTGATCTTCCAGCGCAGCTTTGCCTGGTCGCTGATGCGCTCAGCCAGGATATCCTTCGCTCCTTGCAGCGCTTCTTCCACTGTCGGGATCTGATCATTCAGATATTTTTCCGCCTGAAGAGTTGGATCGCCCGAACGCGGGCAGGAAGCAATCCAATCTGCCAGCGGCGTCAGCCCTTTGCCCGCAGCATCCGTCGCGCGAGTCTTGCGCTTTTGTTGATATGGCCGGTAAATATCGTCAACCTGCGAAAGCTTGGTGCAGGCTAAAACCTGCCGACGCAGTTCCTCCGTCAGCTTGCCTTGCGTTTCAATAATCCGCAGTACGTCTTCTTTCCGTTTTTCCAGATTACTTAAATACTGGACCTGCTGCTGAATGAACAAAATTTGTTCTTCATCCAATCCTTTTGTCATTTCTTTGCGGTAACGCGCGATGAAAGGAACTGTGTTGCCTTCTTCCAAAAGCTTTAATGTATTTCGCACCTGGGCTGGCTCAATGTTGAGCGAAGCCGCCACCGGCTGAATCAGCTGTTCAGTTTCCATATTCATTCCTCCTCGTGATGATTTTTATCATAACACGAAAATCTTTTCATAGCTTCAAAAATTTGTAAGAATTCAGACCAGTAACTTCCAAAGAAAGTCTACAAACGCCGTTTTTTAGGGATTGGAAATATGATATACTTGTTAAAGTACAGGAGGGCAATATGAATATAGATTTTTCGAATAAAAAGACGATTGCGCTGCTCAGTGCCGTCGGTGTATTAGCTATCGCGACGATCGCAGCCGTAGTCGTTTTGTTGACGCTGCCTGGCAAAGCGATTCAGGTAGAAGATTTCTCAGGGAAGACCGTCGAAGAAATCAAAAAATGGGCGACTGAGAATAAGCTGGGTGACAGTCAGTTGGTAGTCGAGTACGAATACAGCGATACCATTGATAAGGACAAGCTGATTTCGCAGAGTATTGCCTCAGAACAGAAGCTGAACAAAGACAGCGTTCTGACGGTTGTCTTCTCGAAAGGTCCGGATCCGGATGTCGAAGTAACGCTGCCGGATTTCAAAGACATGACAGAAGAAGAAATTGAGAAATTCGTGGAAACGAATAAACTGTTGGATGTCACGTATGAATACGCTGTCGATGAAAAGATCGAGAAGGGAAAATTCATCAAGGTCAATGTGACCGATACCGTAATCAAGCGCAGTACGATGCTGGTGTTTACGATTTCCCAGGGAAAAGACGGAACGGGTGAACAGATCATCGTCCCGGATTTCAGCGATTATACCAAAGCGAAGATCACAAACTGGGCGAAAGCGAATAAAGTGACGATCAACTGGAAGGAAGAAGCCAGTGATAAGATTGCGAAAGACAAAGTGATTTCCCAGGATCCAAAGGCTGGGGAAACGATCAAGACCGGCGATAAGATCACGGTAACGATGTCGTTAGGGAAAACGGTAACGATGAAGTCGTTAGCGAAAATGAGCAAGGATGAAGCGAAGAAGTGGCTGAATGACAATGGTCTTGTCGGTGAGTTCAGCGAAGCGTACAGCGGCTCCATTGAATATGGCTATGTCATTTCCAACACGCCGGAAAAGGGCGACGTGAAACAGGGAAGCACGGTGAAAGTCAAGATTTCGCTGGGTAAGATCAAGCTGGAATCGTTTGTCGGCAAGAAGAAAGAAGATGCCGAAAGCTATAAAAAGAAGATCAATAACCTGGAAGGCAATCTTACCTTTACGTACAGCGAAGTAGAAAGCACAGAGCCTGTTGGAACAATCGTTTCTCAGGGGTATGACGGGGGAACTTATCTGGCTCCGGGAACAACGGTTAACTTCCAGATTTCCAAGGGAAAATCAATCACCGTTGAAAACAAAGCCGGTGTCAGTGAAGATGAATTCAAGAAATATATCAGCGGCTTGGGCTTAAGTCTGGGCACCCGTTCCACGGCGTATTCCGATAAGGCTGCCGGGACGATTCTTGAAAATGAAACCGGCAAGAAAGCCGCAGGATCTACGGTTTGGTATAAAGTGTCATTAGGTCAATACGAACCAAATGCCGGAGATTTTAATGATAAAACCGTTGCAGAAGCGAAGAAAATCATCGACAATGCCAATAATTCCGGCGCAGGTTGGAGTTTTACGGGAGAAGATCCTGTATATCATGAAAGTGTAGCTTCTGGAAAGACTTTTGGCTGCGTTGTCACAAAGGAAAATAAAAATGTAAAATGCAGCGTTTCTAAAGGGCCGGAACCGAAACCTATAAACGTAGGCAGCTTTGAGGGTAAATCGTTTAACGAATTCAATAATTTTATTACCAGCAATGGTTTAAAATTAGGAACAAAGAGCGAGGAATACAGTGATTCGTATGCGGCAGGCGTAATTATCAGAAATGATACCGGAGATTTTTTGAAGGGAACGGCAGTGAACTATACTGTATCTCTGGGATCAAATAAAATCACAATCATAGATCTAAAGACGAAGGTTGTTGCAAATGATCCGGAAGGAACTAAAAAGAATATTATGGATTATTTAATTGGCCAAGGTTTTCCAGCTGGTAATATTCAAATTTCAATTGAAGCAAATGATATAACAAGAGGGGAATTGATCGACTATCCACCAGCAGGTCCGATTGATAAAAGCGAAACAATTACGATCAAGATATCTTCAGGATCCGCAGACTAAAGTATAGCGGAATCTATTCCGCCAGCTAAACATAGAAAAACAGGATGATGCGCGACAAAACGCTCATCCTTTTTCTTATTCCGAAGCAAAGGAAAATTAAGCGATAATTTTTAACTTTCACGATTAATTTAATGATATAATGAGAACCAAGAGGTATTATATTTTGACCTTGTTGATAACTGAGGATTAAAAGCTGAATTTTAAGATCAGAAAAGGTTATTCGCATAAACGATGAGATTGAAATGAATAAATTGATTTACTGTGGGTGGAATGCTGAAACACAGGAAGTTTCAAGGAAAGGAAGTAAATACGATGTTTGATTTGGAAAAAGCAGATCAGTTTATACAAAAACAAATTCAGACACATCCGTTATTTGAATTTTACCGGATTGTCGACGTGAATACGTATGAGGTTCATGAATGGAGAAAGTCACAGTTGGTCGCGAACGGCGAACATTGTTTTCAGGTGTGGAGTCGTAATTGTGCCTGCCGCAACTGTGTATCCCGTTTGGCTGTAGATGAAAACCGGCCGATAATCAAAATGGAGACGACGCAGGATAATCGGATTTTTCTGATTGAATCAGTGCCGCTGACTGAACTGGGTGATCATTACGCGCTGGAATTGATCCGTGAAGTTACAGATAATCTGTTGTTCACCGATCCTGATCATAAAAACAACGTCATGTTGACAGACATTATTTACAAAATGAACGAACTCTCGACGCATGATTCCTATACGGGACTGTACAATAAGCGTTTTATGGAACATGAGCTGAACCGGGATATTTCCGAGTGGAAAGAAGAGAAGCCGCTGACGATCGCCTTGCTTGATATTGACCAGTTCAAGGCGGTCAACGATACGTACGGACATTTGACGGGCGACCGGGTTATTTTAGCTCTGTCGCAGGCATTGAAAACCTGTGCGGAGAGCCATGGCGGCTGGGCCTGCCGAGTTGGCGGCGACGAATTCCTGATTACGTTTAACGGTTTAAATCAAGAACAGGCGGCGCAGGTAATTCAGGCATTCCGTCAGGAAATGGCGCAGCTTCAATTCAGCGAAGCGGCGCGGGACTATCACATGTCGATCAGCGTAGGCATCGTAGAATACAAACCGGAAATTCAGGATTGGGAAACCTGGTTTACATTGGCTGATCAGGCAATGTATCAAAACAAGCAGAGCGCGGATCAGAATAATAAACTTGCCCATTTTTAGACTCTCCTTTACAATAAAAACATAGAGCGAGAAGGAGGAACGCAGGATGTTGACAAGGCAGGAATATCTTCAAAATCCATGCCGGGCTTCGGCGCTTCCCTATTGGAAACTTTGTGCTGGAAATCTGCCGGAAGGTGTTGAGGTCATTCACGAAAAAGAAGCTGGAAAAAGGATCGGAGACGTCAGCACTGCGGTTGAATGCTATTTCCGGCTTTTTCATCATCTCGATACTTTGTCCATAGACTCTCATTCAGAAATTGTGCTGCAGACGGCTTGGAAAGAAGTAAACGTATTCGCGGAAATCATCAATGCGTCATATCCGGATCTGCGGGTCAGCGAAGCGCAGCTGCTTCAATTACAGGCGCAGGCCTGTTTCAGCCCTGAGGGTTGGGGTGTAGCTCTTGATCGCCAGAGCGGCAAACCGCTGGCCTGCGGAATTGCGGCGTTGGATCGGCAGATGCAGGAAATCAGTCTGGAATGGATTCAGGTTTTGCCCGGGAAGCGCGGCCGCGGGATCGGCAGAAGTTTAGTCATGCAGCTGTTGTCCAACATGAAGGACAGGGCACGCTTCGCCACAGTCAGCGGCAGGGCGGATGGTCCCTGCTCCCCAGAGCTGTTTTATCGAAAATGCGGTTTTACCGGTGATGATATTTGGATAGTCAGGCGGGAAACGCTGCAGGCGAAGCAGAAAGCGGGATCATCAGGAAGAGAATCAAAGAAGTAAATAAAAATCAACAAACAGGAATGACGAATATAGAGGTCAAAATCCGGGATGTCATAGAAGAAAGGGGGACTGAACGATGATAAAAAGAAAATGGCAGAGAAAGGGAACCGCGATAACTTTGATGTTTCTTTGCGCTCTGTCCCTCGTCAGCTGCGCTTCGATCCATTATTACTGGTATACGCAGCCGGAATCTTCCATAAAACTCAGCGTCAAAGCTGGAAAAGTCCAACGGATGCTTATTATTACCAATGTAAGTCCGTCGGAAGCTGTGAAGCTCAACAAGGAGAAGGCATGGCTGGAAGGGCTGGACGTCGGCGATTACTTTGAAATCGGAGAACATCCCGAAACGTTTTTTCTAGTCCATTATACGGATCCGGGAAAAGGCGGGGTGGTTTTCTATAACTTTAACTTTGAGGCTTCCGACTTTGATCCGAAAAAGGAAGACGTGATCGCTATTCTGGATCATTTTGGGTTAACTGAATCTCTAAATTGGAAAACCAGAACGATCAGCTTGAAAACGTTAACTTCTTCGCAGACATGCCATTTCCATGCGCTTTTTGAATTCGGCGACTTCCAACGGTTAAAAAAACCGGAATGGTTTGAGGAACGCTGGCAATCGAACTAAACTGCCACGCCCACGAATTTTGACAGGACGATCACGCTCTGTCAGAATTCGTTTTTTTTGTTGCTGCCTTGAACCGAAGCAAAAGACCAAATAAAGGGTGAAAACAAGAAAAGTTAGAAGTTTTTCGAAGAATGAGAAAATAAGTTGGAAATTGAACAAAAGAGCTTGCAATTAATGACTACGAAGTGTAGTATGATAATTGACTACAAGATGTAATAAAAAGGGAGGGAGAAGAGAACATGGAACTGATGTCTGATTCTGAAAAGGAAATCATGAGATTGATCTGGGATCATGGGGGTACGATGACGATCAGTGAATTGCTGGACCAGATAGAACAAACTGACCATGATTGGAAACGCACGACAGTGCGGACCTTTATCTCCAGATTGATCGACAAAGGAATGCTGATCAGCCAGAAGGAAGGCAGGGGCGCGCTGTACGTCGCGCGCATCAGCGAGGAAGAATATTTAAAAACTCAGTCGGTTCAGTTTGTGAATCAGGTGTTTGGCGGGAATGTCAGTACACTGCTGACGTCGCTGTTCGGGCAGAAATGCCTGGAATCCAAAGACATTGAAGAACTGGAAAAATTTTGGGAGCAGGGGAAGGAGAAATTGAAATGAACACCTTCATGATCGGTTTCCTTTCAGTTTCGGTTTCCGCGTTATGGATGGCCGGCATCGTTGTACTGCTGGAAAAGCTGCTGCAAAATCATTTGAGTTTCCGTTTTCGCTACGGACTCTGGCTGGTTGTGATTCTGCGGCTTTTAATTCCGGTATCGCCGGTAGCCGGGGTTGTCGGTACTTTGTTTTCTGAGGAAACCTGGAACCCGCAGCCGCAAGCTCAGCTTGCGGCAAGGATGCCGGAAACCATCAGGGATCCTGTTGCGGATCAACAAACAAAACAACCGGAACAGGAAGTCCAGAGCGATCCGGTTCAGGATATTCGCACTGTTCCAACACCGGCGCCTTCCCGATCAACCTGGCAGGTTAATCAGCCCGCCTGGCTGGACGATCTGATCCGATCAGCCTGGGTGCTGTGGTTAAGCGTTGCCGTGGTGCTGATGGTCCGTCGGATCACGAGCTATCAAGGATTTCTGCGGTTTATTAAAGCCGGCAGTTTTCCATCCAGCCCGAAGACCCGGCAATGTCTGGACGAGGTTCGCCAGAAAATGGGCATTCGCCGCCAGCTGCCGGTCTGGATTAACAAGCTGGCAGTATCGCCGATGCTGCCCGGTGTCTTTCATCCGATGATCATTCTGACTACGGAGGATTGCGGCCCTGAGGAAATGCAAATGATTCTGCGCCACGAACTCACGCATTATCAGCGCAAAGATATCTTTACAAAATGGCTGGTTCAGCTGGCGGTCTGCATTCACTGGTTTAATCCTGTTGTTCGCCTGATCGGCCGCCATATGGAAAGTCTGTGTGAGCTGGCCTGCGATGAACAGGTGCTGCGTTCTCTCTCGGCGCGGGAAAAACGCTGCTACGGCGACACGTTGATCCACACGTTAAAGGATAAGGGAACCTATGGCGATATCATCGTATCAATTACGTTGAATGAAAACTTGAGCTTGTTAAAAGAAAGGCTGAGTGCAATTATGGATGAACAAAAGTCAGGAACTGCACGGGCGTTGATCTCGATGGCTGCCGGGGCCGTATTGTTTGCCAGCGGTATTCTGTGCGGTTCTACGTTGAGCTGGAAAACGCCGACGCCGGCCGCGGCGCCGGTGATGACGGCCACGACCTCGACAAACCAGAGAACCTTCTATTTTTCCGGCAGCGTCTATACGCAGGGCTACATCGTGACGCTGAACTGGGCGGGAGCCGACCGGTAGGAGGAGGGCAGCGTGTATCAGGATTCGCTGATCAGCGTCGCCTTTGACGAAAGCATGAAAGCGGTCATGGACAATGAGGAACAGATGGAAGCCGTCCGTCAGGCGGTTTCCGAACAACATGCGCGGTTAGTCCGCAACAACAGCTCACTGGCTTCGCGCACGCCGCTTTTGACCTCGATCGAAGGTCCCTACACCGAATCTGCGGAGGAACTGGCTGTCCGCTTTCATAAGGAAAAGAAAATGTCGCAGTTCAGAGCTGTGGCTGCGAAGCTGAACGAGGAAGCGGCTGTAAACATGGCCCGCACCTTCTATGCATCGAAGGAAATGGATTATTTTGCGGTGCTGGCCGACGCGCTTCCGGAATCCGAAATTCTCAATTTGAGTAGGCAGGCTTATCAGAGTCGGTATGAGGATGCGTTTGATCTGTTGGTACCGAAGCTGCCGCAGGATCAGATTGAGACGTTGGCGCAGCAGGCTTATGCGGATATGCGGCTTGATGATTTTGAAATCGCGCTGCTTTCCCTGCCGGCTCCGCAGCGGTCTGAATGGGCGGAGAAAGCCTATGCGGATAACCAGTTGGCGTATTTTATGGAAACGATCCGCGATTTGACAACCGATCAGCTCGGTGCGTGGGCCGACCGGATTTATGCCGATCAGCGTCTTGAATTCTTTGAAGAGATCGCAAGTTTGCTGAGTTCCAGGCAGCGGGAAGCTTTGGCAGAAAAAGCCTATGCCGATAACCGCGTCGAATATTTTAAAGAAGCTTTCTATGATTTGCCACAAGAGAGCGTCGCGGCGTATGCTCAGCGGGTGATCGACGATCAGCGCTCTCGGGATTATCTGTTTGTCTTTGACGGGGATCTGCCTGGCGAGCTGATGGATAAGCTGGCGATCCAGGCTTATGATGAAAAGCAGGATGAGCTGTTTGACCGAATTATCTGGGGCCTTTCCAAGGAAACCGCGAAGACGCTGCTTGAGCGGGCGTATGCCGACAATCGGACAGAAGTGCTTTACCGGCTCTATTCCAAAGTTGATAACGAAACCCTGAAGGCGCTGGTAGATCAAGCCTTTAACGATCATCGCACGGATGTGTTTATGAATTTGTGCAATGATTTGACCAGCGAACAAAAGGCCGAATATGCCAATCAGGCCTATGAGAATCAGAATCTGGATATTCTGTCAAACCTGATTTACGATCTTCCGCACGATCAGGTTCTCTCGCTGGCGCAGAAGGCCTACGATGATCAGCAAGTCCGTTATTTCGAGATGGTGGTCTGTGAATTGAATTCGGCGGATATCGCTAAATTCAGAACGCAGGCGAAAAAAGACGGACGCGACGAGTTTTATTCTATGCTGGAAAATTATTGATTCAGAAGTTCGCCTTCTGACAAACTGGCGATCAACTGCCGGTCAGGCTCTCTGTCAGGATTTCTGACTAGTCCGCCCTTGTTTGGCATCGCTGAATCCAGTCTGAAATTAAAAATGTTCGGAAATGTCAGAAAATTCATTTCAGGCTTTTTACCGGAAGTGGATGAAATCGCCGCTTAGTTATGTTATAATGAAAACCGCATAGGGCTTTTAAGCGGATCCAGAGAGATCGCAAGGCTGAACTACATTAAGGGGAAAGTCCTTTTGCACAAAATCAAAAGGGCTTTTTATTTAAGCCCGGAAAGGGGTATTTATGTCACAGCGAGTAGAAATGATCCTCGACGTCAACGAAAAACCAAAACCGACTCAATGGATTCTGTTAAGTTTCCAACATGTCTTTGCGATGTTTGGCGCCACCATCCTGGTCCCGGTGCTGACCGGCTTTCCGATTTCCGTCGCCTTGTTTGCGTCCGGCATCGGAACGATTATTTACAGCTGCATCACCCGGTTTCAGGTTCCGGTCTACTTAGGTTCTTCCTTTGCCTACATCAGCGCCGTCCAGATTGCGGTCGCCGCGATGAGCGGCGATGTCAGCGCAGCGCAGACCGGGTTAATCCTGATCGGTCTGGTCTATGTCGTCGTTTCGATTCTTGTCCGTTTCATCGGCAAGGACTGGATTGACAAGCTGCTTCCGCCGATTGTCATCGGTCCGATGATCGCCGTTATCGGTCTGGGCCTGGCGGCCAATGCGGTCGGCAACGCCGGCTTTGTGACCGGCGGGGATTGGAAAGTCATGCTGACAGCGGTCTTTACCTTTATTCTCACCGCCATGATCTCCACGAAGGCAAAAGGCTTTTTCAAAATCATTCCATTCCTTTGCGGAATCTTGGGTGGGTATGTGTTTGCGCTGGCTTTAGGCATCGTGGACTTTGCGCCGCTGCAGGAAGTCCTGCAGTCGGGGCGGTTCTTATCGCTGCCGGAATTCATTCTGCCGATTGCCATTCCGGGGTTTAAGAGCTATCACCTGTATTTCGGACCGGAAACGTTCGCGATCCTGCCGGTGGCGCTGGTGACCATTTCCGAGCATATCGGCGATCATACCGTGCTGGGCAAGATCTGCAGCCGCAATTTCCTGAAGGAACCGGGCTTGGATAAGACGTTAATGGGCGATGGCATCGCGACGTCCATTTCGGCGCTGTTAGGCGGACCGGCGAATACGACCTATGGCGAAAATACGGGCGTCATCGGGATGACGAAGGTGTCCTCGGTGTACGTGACTGTCGGTGCGGCCTGCATCGCGATCGTGCTGAGCTGCGTCCCGATTGTATCGGCGTTCATCTCAACGATTCCCAACGCCGTATTAGGCGGAATGTCGATCATTCTGTACGGCGTCATTGCTTCCAACGGTCTGCGGGTTCTGATCGACAATCAGGTCGATTTTGGGCAGCAGCGCAATCTGATCATCGCTTCGGCCATGCTGGTCATCGGCTTGGGCGGCGCGGTTCTGCCGTTAGGCAAACTGGTCACCCTGTCGGGCACCGCGCTGTCGGCGACTGTGGGCATTGTGCTGAACCTGATCCTGCCGCGGGAGAAACAAACTGCGGAAAAATCAAAATAAATCTCAGATTTCACTCAGAAAGCAGCATGCCGCTGCTTTTTTTCTGACGGCAAAGAGGGATCAATTCCAAGTTTCGGATTGGTTCACAAGAGCTGGGGCGTTTCGTTACTTTTTTAGCCAAAACGGCTTTCCTGATTGCCAGGCGGGATTTTCATTCCCTTCCGGCCTGTTTTCTGGTAAAATAAAGCACGGTGATAACATGCAGCAGATATTTATACAACAGAAAACCCACGTCGGAAGCGTGATCGAACCAGATCCGCAGCAGCGCCATCATTTACAGCGTGTCCTGCGGATGAAGGAAGGGGAAACGCTGCGCGTGATCGACGCGGAAGGCGCCGTTTTTTGCGGCGTGCTGGACGGTGCGGGTCAGATTCAGATCACAGAACTGCTGGACGAGGACCGCGAGCTTCCGGTAACGCTGACGTTAGTCGCTGGTCTGATCAAAGGCGAGCGTTGGGACTGGCTGCTGCAGAAATGCACAGAGCTGGGCGTCAGCCGGATTGTTCCGTTTCAATCCAGCCGCACGGTCGTGAAGCTGGAATCGGATAAAGTAGATAAAAAATTAGAGCGCTGGCAGAAAATTGTTCAGGAAGCCAGCCAACAATGCAAGCGTACGCAAAGACCGCAGGTGTGCGCACCGATTGAATTGGCCGATGCCGGCGCATGGCGGAGCGAGCAGAACTTCGTGGCGTATGAAGATGAAGCTCTGCACGGCGGTTTGCTGAGCGCTCAGCTGGAAAAAGGCCGCAGCGTGACGCTGGTGATCGGCCCGGAAGGTGGTTTCAGCCCGGCTGAGATTGAAAGGCTGCAGACCCAGGGCTATCGCTGCTGCTCGCTGGGCAAGCGGATTCTGCGGGCGGAAACAGCCGCAGTTGCGGCGGTCTGTCTGGCTGGAGCCGTGCTGGAGGGTTAAATGATGAATCCGAAAATGATTAAAATTCTGCGCAAAGGCAACGACCGGGAATTTCTGAAACTGAATGAGGTCCGCAAGGAAACCGCGCGCATCAACGCCCGGCTGAAACCTTATCAGCTGGATCGTCCGGTAAAAACGGTGCGGGATGTGTATACGCTGAGCATTCTGGAAGAAGGCTTGAAAAACAAACAGAAGATTGAGGAACTGTACGAACAGACGCGGACGGAAATGCTGGATATCTGGGAGATCATCGACTATCCCAAACGCAATGAATTTGTACGGCCAAAAATTCAGGCCGCGATTGCGGACATGAAGAAGTTTACGGTTGAGGACAAGCTTGTGATGATCCCGTTCTTCGATCCGCTGATCAACGCGCTGTACGATCACGAAACCGCGGTGCTGGAGCTGCCGCAGTTTTTCAAGATGGTCAAAAGCTTTGCGGACAAGATCGTTGATCCACTAATCTATGGACGATTGCCCTACGACGCGGGCTTTGCCTCGCCGCAGGTGATTTTCCAGAATGAGCTGGGTTTCGCGGTTTACGAGGGCCGCGTGCATTGTCTGGAGGTTTTTGCGTTTGACGGCACAGAAACCGAGCTGCCGCTTTCACTGGTCTGTACCGGCGAGAAACTTGACCCCGCCCAGGGTGCGCCGCTGGCAGCCGCCGTACTGAGTCAGGATCCGCTTCAGATCCGTGATGCGTGCTGCGCCAGCGGCTATATCCTGCCGAAACTGAAATCAAAAATCGCCCGCATTTCAAGGCCGTAAGGCCTTTTCCTTTGGCAGGGTGAGAATGACCGTTAAAAGACTACCTCCGGGGTTAAAAGTTTGGTATAATATCCATCATGGAAGGGGACGAATTCATGGCGAGTGTCGCAATTTCAACGTTGGGCTGCAAGGTCAACGCCTACGAGTCGGAAAGTACCGCTCAGGCGCTGCGGCAGCGCGGCTATCAGACGGTGGACTTCAAGGAGAAAGCCGACGTTTACATCATATTTACCTGTGCGGTGACCAATACCGCCGCCAGCAAGAGCCGGCAGAAAATCCATCAGGCCCGCCGGCAGAACCCGGACGCTCTGGTGTGCGCTGTGGGCTGTTACGTCCAGATTCAGGCGGAACAGATGTGTGAGCAGGAAAAGATCGACATTCTGGTCGGCTCCAGCGGTAAGGACAAATTGCCGCAGCTGATCGACGAAGCGCTGCGCCAGCGCCGCGAGCCGATTGTCGAGCTGCATGACGTGCGGACGTCCGCCGAGTTTGAAATGCTGCCGCTGGATGAATTTGAACATCAGACGCGCGCGTACTTAAAGGTGCAGGATGGATGCAACCAGTTCTGCGCTTACTGCATCATCCCGTATGCCCGCGGCCGGGAGCGCTCGCTGCCGTTGGACGAAGCGCTGAAGGAAGCGCGGCGGCTGGCGCAGAAGCATAAGGAAATTGTTCTGGCCGGGATACATACCGGCCGGTATGGGAAAGATAGAGACACCAGCCTGTGCGAATTGATCCGCGGGATGTGTCAGATTGAACCGCTGGAGCGAATCCGGATTTCGTCGATCGAGATTACAGAGATCACTGATGAGCTGCTGACGTTGATGGAAACGCAGCCGAAGATCGCCCGGCATCTGCATATCCCGCTGCAGGCGGGCTGCGACGCCACGCTGAAACGGATGGGCCGGCCGTATACGACGGCGCAGTTTCTGGCGCGGGTGGAAGAAATCCGCAGCCGGATTGACGGAATTTCGATCAGCACCGATCTGATCGTTGGTTTTCCGCAGGAAAGCGAGGCGGAATTTGCCGCAACGATGGCCTTTCTGAAGCAGATCCACTTCAGCTTCATCCACGTCTTCCCTTTCTCCCCGAAAACCGGAACCCCGGCGCAGCGGATGAGCGGTCAGGTTTCATCGGTGGTGAAGAAGCAGCGGGCCCATCAGGTTGGCGAATTCTCCCGCAACAGTTATTACGCGGTAAAAAGCAGCTGGATCGGTAAGGACGTCAACGTGATTATTGAAACCTGTGAAAACGGCGCTGCGTTCGGACACAGCAGCGAGTATCTGCCGGTGCAGATCGAAGGCGAGTTTGCCAGCGGACAACGGGTTGCAGCCCGCTGTACGCATATGCTTGGGGATCAGCTGGCAGCGCAGGCGCAAGGAGGTCAGGAAAAATGAAATTATCCGCATTGTTTGACAACGCTCCGGACATTGAAATTGAAAATCTAATGGTGGACAGCCGCGATGTGCTGCCCAATTCCATTTTCTTCTGTATTAAAGGGATGATCCATGATGGTCACCGCTACGTCAACGCGGCCATCAAAAACGGCGCGGTCTGCGTTGTTCACAGCGAAGATATCAAGCGCAACAACGCGAATGTCGTTTACATCAAGGTGCGCGACGTCACCGCCGCGCTCAATCAGGTCGCGGCCTGCTTTTACGGCTATCCGTCAAAGAAAATGGTGGTCTACGGCGTGACCGGTACTAATGGCAAGTCGTCGATTGCCTGCATGATCCGCAACCTGCTGAATCCGGTCTATGCCTGCGGCTATATCGGCACCATTTCGATCGAGTATGGCGACACAAAGCTGCCGCCGTTACTGACGACGCCGGACATCGTGCCGCTGCAGCAGATTCTGCACGACATGGCGCAGGCCGGGATGAAGGCCTGTGCGCTGGAGATCAGCAGCATCGGTCTGGAACAGCACCGCACGGACAGCGTGGATGTCGACATCGCGATTTTTACGAATCTGACGCATGATCATCTCGATTATCACGGGACAATGGAGAATTACTTTGAAGCGAAGAAACGCCTGTTCGACCAGCTGAAGCCGGATGGCACAGCGATTACCAACAAGGATGATCCTCACGGCATGGCGATCGTCGCCGACTGTCCGGCCCGCGTTGTTACCTACGGCGTGCTGGAAAAAGCGGATTATGAAGCGAAGGACATTCAGCTTAACGCGGATAAAACGATTTTTACTTTAGTTCATGACGGCAGCGAATATCCAGTCCAGACCAATCTGGTCGCGATGTTCAATCTGTATAACCTGCTGGCGGTGATCGCCGCGCTGCACGAGGGCGGTCTGCCGATCGAACAGATCCTGGAACAGCTCAACACGATTCCGCAGATCGAAGGCCGGATGGAACGGATTGAAGAAGGCCAGCCGTTCAATATCATCGTTGACTTCGCGCATACTCCGGACGGCCTGGAACAGATCTTCAAATTCGCGTCCGCGATCACGCCGAAGGAGAAACGAATCATTTCCGTGTTTGGTTCCGCGGGGAAGCGGGATACGAAGAAACGGCCGGTTTTCGGTCAGCTTGCGGATAAATACTGCGACCTGATCATCTTAACCGAAGACGATCCGCGCGACGAGGATCCGATTCAGATTGCTGAAGAAATTGCTTCGGGTATTCAGAAGACCAACCGCATTATCATTGAAAGCCGCTATGACGCAATCCGTCAGGCGGTGGAAGTGGCCAATGTCGGAGATACGATCCTGATTTTAGGTAAGGGCGACGAAACCTTTATTTACCGGGAATTCGGCCGGGAACCGTGGATGAGCGATCCGGCGGCGGTCCGTGACGCCCTGCGCAAGTATTATTTTGAAACGGAGGAGGAAGATGAAGATGAAACCGTTGAATAAGTACATTGATCACACTCTGCTAAAACCTGCCAGTACTCGCAGCCAGCTGGAAAAGCTGTGTGCCGAAGCCCGCGAACATGATTTTGCGACCGTCTGCGTCAATCCCTGCTGGATTCCCTTCTGCAAGCAGCAGCTAAAAGGCAGCGACGTCAAGGTCTGCACCGTCATTGGCTTTCCGCTGGGCGCGATGACCAGCGAAGCCAAGGCGTTTGAATGCCGCGACGCGATTGAAAAAGGCGCGGATGAAATTGACATGGTCATCAACATCGGCGGCGTGAAGGACGGCGATCATGACGGCGTTGTCCGGGATATCAAAATGGTCCGGGAAGCGGCGGGCGCACATACGCTGAAAGTCATCATTGAAACCTGTCTGCTGAGCGATGAAGAAAAGGTTTTCGCCTGCAAGGCCTGCATGGAAGCGGGCGCGGATTTCGTAAAAACCTCGACGGGATTCTCGACCAGCGGCGCAACCGTGGAAGACGTGCGTTTGATGAAACAGACGGTCGGCGATGTCTGCCAGGTGAAAGCGGCCGGCGGTGTGCGCTGCTTTGACGATTTAAAGGCAATGATTGAAGCGGGCGCTGACCGGATCGGAACCTCCAGCGGCGTCGCGTTGTTAGCAGGACAGGAAGCCACGGGTTATTAACCGCTGTTCTTGCATTTCGTAAGCCAGGAGAAATAAAAAACCGGCATTGCCGGTTAACGAAGGGGGAAGCTGAAAACTTCGGCTCTTTCAAAAATAGTGTTGGTGAGAGAAAAACCGAAACAAGAAAGACGCAGATGAGTTCCAGAAATGGGACTCA
>NZ_JADNEM010000029.1:0-35685 GCF_015552275.1 Holdemania sp. 1001302B_160321_E10
CCGGAAAAGCGGGAATGGATCGAGCAGATTTGTAAACAAGATGAGAATCTCAGAAAGGTGGTCAGGAAGATGAGTGAGATGACGATGGACTTTGAAGCTTATTTCAGAGAAACAAAGGCGATCATGGCGGAATTGGAAAGAGCGGATCGTCAGCGGGAATGGCTTGAGCAGGGAAAACGGTTAGGCCGTGAACAAGGCGAACTATGCAAAGTGATTAAACAGGTTTTGAAAAATGTGAAAAAAAGAATGAGTGTTTTGGAAATTGCAGAGATACTGGATGAAGATGAATCAAGTATTCGGCAAATATTGGATTGTCATGAAAACTATCCTGAATTGACTGCGGAACAGATTGCGGAGAAGATAAAAAATTACGCATGAATTTCTTTTTTTGATGCTGTAATGAAGTGAGAGAAGAGGAGTAAAATACCGGTAGAATATGAAGAATCTCTCAGCAGTATTCCACCTTCTTTCAATACCGTTAAACTATTTTCCAGTTTCAAAATCTTTAAAATTAAAAAAGCTAAGGAAAAGGCACGCATCGGCGTGCCTTTAGGTTAATTAGATGCTTCTTCCTCGTCCGCCGTTTGGAAAACTTCTTCGATTTCCTTTTCTTCGGCAGTTTCTTCCGCAGCAGCCTGCTCGATCATGACGATCTTGCTTTCCAGATGCGCACCTTGCAGCACACTGAACTGTTTCGCTGTGATATCGCCTTCAATCCAGGCGTTTTTCTGAACATGCAGGTCTTCCGCAATCATCAGATTACCATAGATCTGACCGTCGGTCAGACATTCTCCGGCGCTGACATTGCCGCGGATGCTGCACTCCCGATCCATGGTTAACGAATTCGTGCAAACCACATTGCCTTCGATCTGACCGTTGCGCAATTCCAGATTCATCGCAGTTACATCACCATTAATCTGGCCTTTCACTAACAGATCCTTGCCGCAATGCACACTGCCGTTAACGGTACCGAGAATCGTCAGGCTGCAATCGCATTCCAGATCACCGTTGATCGTTACGTCTTCGGTTAATACGGATTCCTCCGCGCTGATCGTCTGCTTATTTTCCATTTTTTCCACTTCCTCCTGTTTTGGCTGGGGTATCATTTCCGTTGCAGGAGCTGCAACGTTTTCAAAGAATGCCGGTTCGTCATCCAGTTCTTCTTGTTTTTTGCGATTTCTAAACATATAGCCCTCCTGTTTCTGTTATTCATTATTCCAGCTTTAACGCGAAAGTCAATTCTTGAAAGCTGGAAAAAATCTTACGATTTTTTTACGCCCTGAATTTGCGGTTCGATTACGGTTATACCGGCTATGACTGAGTACGGATCATACAATGGCGGGCGGTTGTTCGACATTCTGCTTTTCAGCAAGCGCGATGAATGCTTCCAGTTCCGGCGACATCCGCGCGCCATACCACGCGATGCCTAACGGCATCGGTCTGACATCCTTCAGCGGAATTTTCAATAAGCCGGAGAATTTCTTTGACCGCGAGCAGGGCAGAATGGTGAAACCGATTCCCGACTGCACCGCGATCAACATACTGTCAAAACTTGTGTAAACGGTCTGTACTACGATCTTTTTTGCCTGCAGCTGCGGCCTTGTGATCAGCCGCGGATTGCGGTGCAGCTCCGTATTGGCCAGAATCAGCTTCTGGCCTGCCAAATCATCGAAAGTCAGATATTTATACGCTGCCAGCGGATGCGTTTTACTGACAAGCACGTAATACTGCGATTCCATAATCGGCAGAAATTTCAACTTGGGATCACTCTCCACTTCGTATTGATAACAGAAGGCCATCTCCACTTCGCCGGTGATCAGCAGCTGACGGCTGCCGCGATCCTCCTGCGTCAGGATATTAACATGAATCAGCGGACATGTCTCCGAGTAATTTTTGATGATCTGCGTCAGCTTGCCGTAATCAGCCAGACGGCGGACTAACAAGTTAATCAGCTTCGGCGTCTGGGCGTTCATCGACTGTACAGTTTGAACAATCGCTTCCAGCTGCCGCAGCAGCGGTTCCATTTGCTTATAAAAATAGGACCCGGCGGCTGTCAGCTCCACGCTGCGGTGCGTGCGGTTGAACAAGGTGACGCCCAGCTCCGTTTCCAGCGCTTTGATCTGATAGCTGACGACCGGCTGCGTGGTATAGAGCAGTTCGGCGGCACGGATGTAGCTCAAGGTTTGAGCGACGGTAAGAAAAGCCCGGATCTGGCTGGTGTTCAACGACAATTCCCCCTTTGTGATCATATTGACGATCAGCTAACCACATTGTATCAGATTTCTTGATGTATAATAAAATAATTTTATTAAACGATAAAGTATTTCGATTGTTTGAAACCCCTTGCAATCCTATAATGAAATCGACAAAAGTTTCACAATGTGAAACCAGAGGAGGGAAAGAAAATGAAGAATATTTCTCGACGGGACTTTTTGAAAGGCAGCGCCGCGACCGTCGCGGGGGCTGCGGCACTGGGGCTGTTAGGTGCTTGTTCGTCCAACGACGCACCGGCGGCTGCGACAACGGAGGAAAAGTTTGACAAGGAATGCGATTTCCTGATCGTCGGCTATGGTTTGGCGGGGGAAGCCGCCGCGCTGGAAGCCAACGACATTGACCCCAACGCCAAGATCTGTATTCTGGAAAAAATGGAAGAAGCGCAGGCTGGCGGCAACTCGATCGCATCCGGCCAGACCGTGATCGTGCCGGCGCCGGATGATCTGGAGACCTTTAAGAAATACCTGATCGCCTGCAGTCAGCCGAATCCGATTCCTGAAGAATATGTTGATTTCATGGCGAAGGAATTCTCTGATCAGCGCGGCTGGATTCAGGCGACGGTTGATAAAGTGGGCTACGAGCTGGGCTATGTCGGCGGAGGACCGCTGGCCTGGGGCTCATTAGTTACGGAATTCCCGGATCTGGACGGATCCAGCTTTAAGGGCTGTTCCGCGCATGTCCGCAAAGCCGGAACGACGTTCGAATACGGCGGCGTCTGGAGAGGTTTCGATCTGGCGGTTCGCGACCGCGGTGAAAATATTGAACTGATGTTCTCAACGGCCTTTACAAGCTTGATTCAGAATCTGGAAACCAAAGAGGTTAAGGGCGTCGTCGCCAAGGGCGCGGATGGCAAGGAAATCCGCATCAAAGCCAATAAGGGTGTCCTGTTGGCCTGCGGCGGTTACGAAAATAATTTACAGATGCAGCGCGATTTCCATGGGATGGACGTTGTTTACACCGGCGGGACTCCGGGCAACACAGGCGATGGCATCCACGCGTTGATGAACACTGGCGCGAAGATCTGGCACATGAAGAATCAGACGCAGTCGGGCGGCTTCTGGCTGGGCATCAAGGTGCCGGAACACGAAGCGACATTCATGCGCAACTTCTCAATGGCCGGCAAGAGCTGGATCGAGGTCTGCGCCGATAACAAGCGTTTCTACAACGAATCCGCGGCGTATCATCGTCAGCACATGAAATTTAAGGAATACGGCCATTATGTCGATCTGCCGCATGACCGCGCTCTGCCGGTTGATTTGATCTTCGATGAAAAGACCCGCACGGCCGGCGCGATCGTCACGAAGTGGCTGAGCTGGCCGATCACAACTGAAGGCTACGTCTGGTCCGACGATAACTCCGAAGAAGTGGCGAAGGGCTGGATCATCAAAGCCGATACGATTGAAGAACTGGCAGAAAAACTGGGCCGCGATCCAGAAGCGCTGAAAGCCACGATCGACGACTACAATGCCGGATGCAAATCCGGGCGCGACGAATTCGGCCGCAGCGTGGAAACAATGGAACCGATTGATACCGCGCCGTTCTATGCCGTTGGCATTACTCCGACGCTGGTGGCGACGACCGGCGGCGCGGAACGCAATGTCAAAGCTCAGGTGCTGGATTGGAATGACAATCCGATTCCGAATCTGTACGAAGCCGGCGAGCTAGGCTCGTATGTTTCCAACCTGTATCAAAATGGAATGTTCTTGGCGGAAGCCATCGCAACCGGACGTGCTGCGGCGGATACGGCATTCGGCGGCCGTTCGACGGTCACGACGGAGGTCAGCGGCGAGGTTGAGGAAACTATCGACATCACCAAGAAACCGGATGGCCAGTATGATCAGCTGATCAAGAGCAATCATGGCGAGTACACACTGCGGGCTACGGTTGAGGGCGGCAAAATTACCAACCTGGAAATCGTATCCGGACGCGAAAATATGTTTATGGACGACGACCAGCTGAAAGCCTTCTTCGACGAAGTGATCTCAGGTCAGAATGTCGAAGTCGACGCGATCTCCGGCGCCACACTGGATTCCAACAACCTGTTGGACGCGTTAAAGGCAATCTTCAAATAAGCTTCAGCGGTAAAAACGAATTCATCCGCAGAAAGGAAAGCAATGCCGCAGGATCCCTATTCCGGAAGGCGCGGGGAGGCTGGCTGCGATTCCCTCCGGCTTTGGCAGTCAACTTCCGTCTTTCCTTCATATCAATCCTTCAATGTTATAGCTTCCTGACAAGAGTCTGTCTTTCCCAAAATAAGGGGCAGGCTCTTTTTTTGCAATTTTAAAGTTCTGCACGAGGTCAGGGATTGCATTGGGAATGCGGAAACGCGTACAATAAACGAAGAATCCGGCGCAGGCCTCTCTGGTGAAAAAGGGCTTGAAAAGGTTTGGGATCAGCGGAAGGCTGGAGCTAAGGAAAATGCGCGGAGGTTGGAATTCGCTGGAGTCCATGGGGAGGAATGAGAAATGAAAGAAAAAGCGAAGCAATTTCATCAAAGGTGCCGAAACGGATGTTGGCTGATCGTGATCGTCCAGCTGATAAGTTTATTTCTGCGATGGGCTTCTCTGCCTGATCGGATCCCGGCTCATTTCGACGTGGCCGGAAAGGTCGACCGCTGGGGAAGCAAAGCTGAGCTGCTGGTTCTGCCATGGATTTCAATTCTGATGATGGCGGGTTTGGAATGGGTCAGCCGGCATCCGAAGCTGTGGAACATTCCGGTCGCGGTTACGGAGCATAACCGCGAAGCGCTTGAGGCAGTTACATTGAGGATTCTCTCCCTGGCAGAGCTGCTTGTGGTCCTCTTGTTTGCACTGCTGGAATATTTCAGCATGACTGGCCGTTCACTGCCCGTCGGGTTGATCCTCGGGTTTGTGCTGAGCGTGGCTGTCGGAATTTGCGCCGCTATTTTCTGGTGCGTGCATACTGCGAAAAAATACCGCTGATCCCAATAGCCGGAGAGTGAGGACAACGTTTGGGATACCGATGATAAAATCAATCAAAGATCCGCGGTGGTCTGGAAAGAAAGCGTATGGGAAACTGTCTGGCGGCCGAGAATTGGTTATGCTGCCAAACTGCGAAAAAAAGTGGTCAAAGTCGTGGCAATGACATTGAAATTTGGCTACAATGAGAACCAGAAATATCCAATCGCGGGATTCTTCAAGCCTGCGATCAGAAAATTCCATGTCCGCCGCTTGCGGTTATGTCCGAGGCAGGTCGAGGCATGGGGTCATGGGATAAAAAAGAATCTGAGGAAAAGACCGATGTTAAAAAAGATGATGAAAATACTGGGACTGGCGCTCTGCCTTAGCGGCTGCACGGCAGTTCCGGCCATTCCCTCTCAACCGCAGGCCCTCTCGGCGATCCCTTTTGCAGAACTCAAGACGCCATTAACGCTGCTTTGCTCGTCAGATCTTCATTATCAAAGCGAGCGGCTGCAGTCGCAGGTGTCCGTAGTGCCGCAGATGATCTACAACGAAGCCATCACTTCTGCGATGCTGGCACAGATGGAAGCGGCGAAACCCGACTACATTATCCTGACAGGTGATTTAGTCAATCAGGGCGATGCATCGGATCATCAGAAAATGGCTGAACTGCTGCGGAAAGTGAATGAAACCGTACCGGTGCGGGTGATTTGCGGCAACCATGATCTGGCGATGGTAACCCGCGAGGAATTTGTGTCTCTGTATCATGAATTCGGATATGATCAGGCTTATTCGCGCGATCCCGCATCGCTGAGTTACGCGGAGCTTACCGAGGCCGGCGTGCTGTTGATTCTGCTCGATACCAACAGTGAACGACCCGGCGGCAGTGAAGGAACACTGTCCGCCTCGACGTTGGAATGGCTGAAAACACTGGGAAATCAGGCGCGCGAGTCAGGCTGGCTGACACTGACGTTCAGCCATCACAATCTGCTCGATCACACCGTGACCACATCCAACGATATCGTCCATACGGCCGATGCGGCGAAAACATTGCTGGAACAGCTGAATATCAGGACGCACATCAGCGGTCACCGCCACACGGGGCATATTCAGACGGAAACGATCGGATCCCAAAGTCTGACGGAAATCGTACTGCCGATGCCGATTGCCTGGCCGAATACCTATGGCCGCATCGAGATCAGCACGCAGGGAGCGCTGGACTACACGCAAAGGACAATCGACGTCGCCACCTGGGCGAAGAAGCAGGGACTTTCCAAACCCGATCTGCTCGACTTTCCCGCCTATTCGGTCCAGGCTCAACGCCAGGCAAATCAAAACACGCTGGATTCTACATTGAAAAATGTGGAACTAACTTGTGAACAGCGGCAAGCGATGGAGGATTTGTTTCAGCAGACGATGTTTAGCTACCGTCAGGGTCAGCTCGATCAAGTCCGGACCGAGCTGCTTGCGCATCCCGGCTATCAAGCCTGGCAGACGCTGGGACCGGATACCATCTGGAAACGCTGGCTAAAGGCGTTGTTAACCAGGACTGAACAAAGTCCTGGAGATCACGTTCATGTGGCGTATTGAAGTCCGGCGCCCAATCCGATAATCCACGGGCGACGTTAAAACTGAAAATACCGATAGGACAAGCAACATGTTAAACAAAGACAGGATGAGGAGAATCAAAGATGACGGCATTGGATCAGGAATGGGAAGAAATCCGCAGACAGCGGGACCGGCAGGTGAAACTGAAGGCTCAGTTGGAGCGCCTGAAAGCTCAGCAGGTAACGTTGAATGGAGAAGTCGGGCAGCGGAAGCAGCGATTAAAGAAGGAAGAACAGGATGTTGATCAGCTTGAAGCCTTCAGCTGGACCGCTTTGTGGGCACGGCTTAACGGTCAGTGGCATGAAAAACTGTCAGAGCAGCGTCAGGAAGCGGTTGTCGCCGCCGTCAGAGTTGAGGCCGCCTGCCGGCAGCAGGAAAAACTGGAAGCCCGGATCGCCCGGATCGAACAGGAGCTTCATACGCTGAAGGATTGCGGGAAACGTTGGGCATCGCTGTTGGAACAGAAAGCGGATCAGCTGGCGGAGGAACATCCGCAGAAAGCTGACGCCCTGTTGCGGCTGGAAATGCGGCAGAGAGAATGGGAGCGAAAGCAGAAGGAATTGCGGGAAGCCGCCGACGCCGGGGAAATGGCGCGGGGTCTGGCTTGCCAGCTGGTTGAAAAGATGGATGAAGCGCGGACGTGGGCGACCGTCGATTTGTTTGGCGGCGGAATGATCACCGGCTTTGTGAAGCATCGCTGTCTGGATGAGGCGCAGCAGCTGGCCCGGCAGCTGGAAGAGCAGCTGCGTTGTTTTGAAAGCGAGCTGGCGGATGTGGAGCTTCACCCCTCGCTGGGATTAACGCTCGATCCGTTTTTACGAATTCTGGATATCCTGTTTGACAGTTTCGTTACGGACTGGACCGTTTCGGAGCGAGTGGAAAAAGCCTGCGTTCAGGCTGAACGGACCCGCAGGGAGATTCAAGCGCTGCTGGATCATCTGACAGCGCTGCAGGATCAGGCCTGCCGTGAAAGCGCAAAGCTGACGCGCCAGCGCAGACTTTTGATTGAGCAGGCTTGATTTCAGAAATCCAGGTCTTTCTTAATCGCCGCGCTGTTGCCGCCCAATGAAAAAGACCCAGCCCGGGTTGCAGCCGGGCTGGGTTTCGCTTTTTCAGCGCACTTATGGAAAAAGAAAATTAATGAATATTGGCAATCATTGGCATAAAATCAAGTTTTTCATCCTGAGGCAGCATCTGAATCGTCACTTTGACGCCTTTGGATTCGATGTAACGGAAATCTTCCGCTTCCTGCGGCGTAACGCAGACAGTATGCTTGATGCGCGTGGATCCGATTTTATTCGAAATGTTGCCGACATTGATGGTTGGCATGAAATAACCCAGATCCAGAACCTTTCTGGCGGTAGCCGGCCCCCGCATGATAATCATCAGACGGTCTTTATCATAAGCGTTTTCATTTAATCGCTGAACCGCGCGTTCCGCATTGAGAATGGATAAGCGGGAAGAAGAAGGGCAGGCCATTTTCAATGCGATTTTCTGGATGTCGTCAACAGCGGCTAAATCATCAATGACCAGAATACGTGTAATATTCAGCTGATTTGTCCAAACGGTAGCCACCTGACCATGGATCAGCCGTTCGTCGATGCGGATGTTCAATATACTCATGATGCTTCTCCTTTCTGATCCGCAAACAAGATTTGCGGGTCGATGACATGAATGGCTTCTTTGGCTTCCAGCAGCGCGTTGTCAATTAACTGACGCGAACTCTGGCTGCCATTGCGATGAACAAGCAGATAGGTCAGTAAGGTTAAGGTCGTCTCCGTGATGATTTTAACTTTCTTATCCGGAAGCTGTGTCAGGCAGGCTTCCATTGGAAAGCCGCCCTGAATGTCGCACAGACACAGGATTTCTTCGGTTTCCGGCTCCCAGGCTTCAATCTGGTTACGCAGATTTTGACGATAGACGTCGAGATCCTCGTTCAGCTTGTAGTCCAGCGCCTGCAGATAAGCCTGCGGACCGCATAACATTTCCGCCGCTTCCCGCATCCCACAGGCAAAGTGATCATGACCACAGATCAGAATTCCAATCATAAACTCATCTCCTCGTTTCTTCAGAGGAAGATCGATCGCCGGCGAGAGGCTGCCGGCTCCGTATCTCGCTTCTACTCTTATTATAACGGCCAAAAAGAGGTTGAACAGCGTTAGGGAAGGGGTTGGAAAAGAATTTTGAGTTGTTGGTGAGATAAGAGAATCCAGCGAAAAAATATTGTCATTTCAGCCGATAAATTTGCATTTCCCGATTGTCTCTTTATAATGAAGGAGGGATTGTCATGAATATCCGGGAACGGTTAAGAAATACCCATTCGCTGAGTGCGAATGAACAAACGCTTGCGGAATATCTTCTGAAGCATACGACGGAAGCGGTTGAAATGGATTATCGCCAGTTGTCTGAACAATGTCATGTCTCCATCAGCTGTATTTTCCGCTTGTGCCGGAAAATGGAAGTGAAGGGCTTCAACGAATTGAAATTGTTGTTGTCGAAAGAGTTGAACGAAGAACTCAGCCAGTATCAGAACGTCGACTTCAGCGTGCCCTTTTCTTCTGACGACAGCCTTGAAAGCCTGACGGCCAACATCGCCAATATTTACAAGCAGACGGTCGACGATACGCTGCGCATGCTGGATTTTAAGGAATTCCGGGCGATCGTTGAGACGCTGACGCAGGCCCGGCGGATCTTTTTCATCGGCAGCGGAAGCAACTTGTTGATCGGCCGGAGTTTGATGCAGAAGCTGCAGGAAATCGGGGTGAATATCCAGATGCCTTCAGAACTGACGGACGGGCGGCTGGTGTGCAGTACCGCCGATCGCGACAGCGTGGCTTTGGTGGTTTCCTATGCGGGAATTTCCAGCTACATGCTGGAATGCGTAAAGGCGCTGCGGATGCATGAGGCGAAGATTGTGCTGATCTCCAGCCGGCTGGATCCGAAGCTGCATTATTATGCGGACTACCGGTTATTTCTTTGCAGCAAGGAAAATCCGCAGATCAAGATCGCCAATTTTTCATCGGCCTGTTCGGCGCAGTTTCTCTGTGATCTCATCTTCTCCGCTTATTTTCAACAACATTATGATCAGTTCTGGCAATACCGGAAAAAGAAAACGTATCTGTAAGGATAACCGGAATTCGTCCCTTCCGCGGACGGCTGGATAAGCAGGCAGGAGCGTAAAGGCTGAGATCGCTTTTGCGTTTTTTTTAACTCTAAAACTGCGGGAAATGCGTGAGCTTCGGCCCTCTTTGACAAAGCGGCAGGAAATCAAATAATAAAAAGCAGGCTCAGCGAGGCGTCGGGAAAGAAGCTAAGAAGAAGCCATTGGAAATCCAGGCTCGTTTTCAGAACACGGGGCCTTCTTCAGGAAAGCAGCCGCCTTTTTTTGTAAGCAAAGCTCTTTCTGGCTCCATAAGAAAAACAGCGCCGTTGGACGCTGTTTCTTTGATCGGTACAGGAAAGTGATTACCAGTACATTTCCCAGTCTTTGCTTAAGCGGGTGAGCGCTTCAAAGTAGAAGTAATCCCCCCAGCTGCAGCATTCGTCAACGCCGTGCTGACGGCAGCCGTTGGTCGGGGTGCTGCGGCAGTAAGTGCTGTTGAGCAGCTGGCCGTTGGAGATTTTCGGATCCTTGACGGCGCAGTGATCATACAAAGCCTTGATCATCCGCCTGGCGTCGCTGATCAGCTGGTCAGCTTCCGCCTTCTCTACGTATTTCGCCATTTCCAGCATGCCGCAGGCTGCGATCGCGCTGGCTGAAGAATCACGCGGTTCATCGCTGCCGTCGGTGAAATCAAAATCCCAGTATGGAATCAGATCACCTGGCAGATGATCAATGAAGTATTTCGTGACATGGCGGAACAGCTCGAGATATTCCGGGTTATGCGTGTATTTGTAGCTGATCGCCAGACCATAAACGCCCCAGCTCTGACCGCGGGCCCAGGCCGATTCGTTGCGGTTGCCCTGATGGGATACGCCGTGGCTCGGCTTGCCTGTTTCCGGATCGAAGAAATAGGTATGATAGGTCGAATAATCCGGACGGATGACGACGCTTAACGCCGTATGAATGTGCTTCAGCGCGATTTCACGATATTTCGGATCGCCGCTGACTTCCGTCGCCCAATACAATAACGGCAGGTTCAGCAGACAGTCGATGATTAAGCGGTAGTTGTCCTTCGCCCCCAACGGACCCCAGGCCTGAATAAAGCCGCCTTTTTCCTGAAACCGGGTGATCAGCTTGTCCGCTGCTTTCAACGCCGCTTCTTTGGCTTTTTCATCGTTGAGCAGCTTATAGGCCGCAACGCAGGAAGGGGAGTACAGGAAACCGAGGTCATGATGTTCCAGCACGATGTTGCGGTTGACGCGGTCTAAGAAGCTTTCGACATGCGTCAGACCGGTCTGTTTGAAGCACTCTTCCTTCGTCGCTTCATAAGCCAGCCAGACCTCGCCGGTCCAGAAACCGTTGGTCCATTCGGTATTGTCCATCTGCGGATAAAAATTGTTGACGCTGTTGGGATACTTCATGCTGGTGGTGAAATCGTTCAAGCCGCTGCGCACCTGTTCGACGGCGTAATGGATCGCGTCGTTGAGCTCGGTATCGGTCAGTTCAGGATAGTTTGCAAAGTTCATGAGAAATCTCCTCTCTATGTTCCTATTGTAGCAAGTTTATGCAAGAAGTTCAACAATCTTGTATACAAGTTGAAATGAAAATTTAATCTGCCTGTCTGGTAAAGAAAAAACCGGATTGTTATTCCGGTATTTCCAGTGTCAGACAGCCTTCCTGAGCCCAGGGCAGCGAAGCCCGAATCCGTCCGTTTTGAATATCGAAAGCGCCGCCCAGCGCCGGCTCCTTTACCCCCGGTGAGTCCAGATTGTTGATCAGCACAACCCGCTTTGCGAAGCTTGCGGCCTGAGCGGCATACGCCTCAGCTTGTTCCTGCTTCCATTCATCAAGAGGAAAGCAGACGAAGACCGGCCAGAATACAAGGTCCGGCTGTTGCGAAACCATCGCGGAAACAACCTCGTCCGTCCAGCCGTCGCCGCACAGCAGTACGCCGATTCGTTTTCCCCGATAGCTGAAGATCCCGCTCTGCTTTCCTTCCGTGTAAAATTGAGGATTTGCGCCAGGCATTTTCCAGCCCGGCGACATTCGCGCGTAATCCAACAGGATTTCTCCCGAATTGGAAATGATCAGATCATTGCTCGTCCATTTTCCTGCATGAAATCGGAAATACCCGACGCCGATTCCGGAATGAAACGTTTTCGCCATTTCCTGCAGACGGCGCAGCGGCGGATCGCCGTGATCCAAAGCAAATTGCCGGTCATGATCCGGATTGAAATTCAGGCTGTTAAAGCCCTGAATAAACGCCTCGCCGAAAAGGACGAAATCCTGATCAGGATGCGTCCGCAGTACAGCTTCAATTTTGTCCATGTTCTGACTGATGTTTCCCTGGATCGAGAAAGCGGCGGCCAGTGTGATTTTCATGGTGAACTCACCTCGATTATTTCCCGGGTAATTTTAACAGAGCGGGATTTCGTTAATTTGTAATCAGGATTATTTTTTCTCGTAAATCCGCAGGATGAATTCCACTTCCGTCGACAGCTGCGTCAAAACGGCCAGCTTCTGTTTGTCCTGAATCGAAGTCTTGTAATAATACGGGGTCATCGTAAAGAGATCCTGAATCTGCGCCTGACTTTCCAACTGAATTTCATAATGCAACGTCTGTTCTTCGATCAGATCAAACTCCGGGGTTGTCATCGTTTCCTGCGGATTGAGATACGGAGTATCATATAAGACTTCTTTTAAGCCCCATAAGTGCCGTGATCCGGGACTAACGACGATCAGTTTGCCCTGAGCTTTCAGCACGCGTGCATTCTCCGCCATTGCCAGCGGTGCAAAGCAGGACCAGATGACATCAATCGACTGATCCGGCAGCGGCAGCTCAAAGACTGACGCCGCCGCAAAATGAACGGAAGGACAACTCCGGCCTGCCTGTTTCAGGGCTTCCTTGGATAAGTCGATCCCGAAGCATTCGCAATCTTTCAATGTTTCGCACAGCGCGGTATAGTAACCCTCGCCGCAGCCGGAATCCAGCACCGCCGACGGATTGAGCGCCTGAACGAATTCGGTTAACTTCGCTTTCAGCGGCTGGTAAGCACCGCTTTGCAGGAAGCGTGTCCGGGCTTTGACCATTTCCGCGTTATCGCCGTGGATCTTCTTCGATGAGCGGATTAAATTGACGTAATGAAAACGCGACAGATCATAGCTGTGGCGTTTTTCGCATTGATAAACCGACTGCTTCAGCGTCAGCGGCTGACGGCAGACCGGACATAAGAAGGATATCATAAGCAAAGACCTCTCTTTTATGGGGATAGTGTAGCATATTTACATAAAAAACGGTAAAATAATTCCAACGAACAAGCCTTGTTCATACGAAGCGCAAAGGAGAAACAGGTTATGGTGAAAACGTTGATTCTGGATATTGACAACACCTTGATTGAAGCGATGAAGGAACTTCCGCCCCGCAGTGAAGCCGCGCTGCGGCGGTGGCTGGCGGCCGGACATCGGCTGGTGTTTGCCAGCGGCAAGAACGCCTGTGCGTTTGACGATTTGATCGCCTTGCTGAGAATGCGGCAAGGCTGGCATATTGCTTCCAACGGCGGTGTTCTGGCAGAACCCTCGACCGGTCGGTTTGAGCGGCTGGCGTGCGTCGGGGCGCGGAGCCGGCGGTGCATGGACGTGATGGATCAGCTGGGGATTCCGTATTTTGCGTACACGCTGGATGAGATTGTGATCAACCGGCCGATGCCGCAGTCGCAGATCGATCATCTGGAATTTTTAAAGGATCCGCATGTAGTGCTGCGCGATTCGATTGATCCTCAGGCGGTTGTTAAACTGTTGATGTTCATTGATATTCATGATGAGGAAACTCCGCGGCGTTTGCGGCAGGCGCTGCATCCGGAAGCGCTGGGGCTGCAGCTGATGCGCACCAGCAGCGAGCTGCTGGAAATCCATGATCAGCATCAGACCAAGGCGGTTGGGGTGCGGGCTCTGGCAAACAAGCTGCATCTGGAGTTAAGCGAATTGTACGCGGTTGGCGACAGTGAGAACGATATGAGCATGCTGGAAATTGTCGGTCATCCTTATATCGTCGCCAACGCTTCCCAAACTCTGAAAGACCGTGGCTGGCCGCAGCTGGCAAGCTGCCGTGAGGAAGGGGTAGCAGATTTGATCGACAGGCTGCTGGCAGATTGAGAGCACTTCCGGCTGCGCAGGTTGACAAGCTGGGAAAAGAAGCGAATAATGAAAGAAAGAAATAACGCTGAATGAAAAATGGAGGCGGTTTTATGTTTATTTTTAGTTCAGGCAGTCAGGAAAGTTTTTATGAAATGCAGAATAAAATCAACCGTAAATTACGTTCCCTGCGCCGGATGGGATTGGGGCTGGCGGCGGCGCTGGTCGTGCTGGGCATCGCGCTGTTGTTCTGTCCGCAGTCGGTCGTCCTGTGGATTGAGCGGGGGATTGCGGTGATCCTCGGATTGGTGGGGATCGTGGAAATTCTTGATTACCTGTCAACCAGCGCGCTGTTTCGGCAAAGTTTGACGATTGTCCGCGGGCTGTTCGATCTGTTGATCGCAGTTCTGCTTTTGCGGGCCGATGCGGAAATGGTCATCACGGTGTTCGCCGTCCTCCTGGGCGTCAGCGCGATTGTGATTGGAATTCATAAGCTTGATTACGCGATGAAGCTGAACTATTTTCGGGTCGAGGGTTCCGGCATGGCGATGGCGGGCGGCGTGCTTTCGGTGATCGCGGGAATTTGCTTTCTGATCAGTCCGTTAAGCTCGGCGATCGTGCTGACGACGCTGATTGCGGCATATTGTATACTGGGAGGCATCGCGTTGTTTGTCGAAATGCTTTCCTTTAAAAACCGGTAAGGGAGGAATCAGAAATGGATTTCAAGAAACAGGCGGAAAAGCTTGTCCAGAACGTTGCGCAGGCCGCGGAAAAGGGCACGGAGCGGGCGAAGGACAAGCTGGATCAGACGAAACGGCAGATCGAACTGAAACGACAGCTGAAAGCCACGGAAGAGATGTTGAATACGGCGTACATGGAAATTGGCCGGGCTTATGCGTCGGCTCGGGAAGAAGAGCGGGAGATGCAGGATGTGGAAAACTGGCTGGAACAGGTGCGCACCTCGCAGATGACGATCGCCGATCTTCAGCGCCAGCTGGCCGTGCTCAAAAACATTGATTAATTAACGATGATCTGACAAAGTTGACCCGGGATTTTACCGGGTTTTATTTAGGATTGAAAGAAAGGACAGCGGATAAAAGCAGTTTATGATGTATCACAAGATTTGCATTTGCTTCCTTCCCTTGCGGGGGCGCAGATTGCGGGGCAGGATGATGGTGTTGTGATCAAGAAACCTGGCAGATTTGTGTCCATTACAAGGATCATCATTAAAGGGAGATTCGTCAAAGCGTAATTTACAAGGCTTGACTGCGTAATTTTCACAAAATGAGAAGCTGAAAACAGCTTCAAGTAATGGGAAATGTCGTTTTCTCGGAATGTACGGTAAAAGACCGGATCTGGGGCCCTTGAACTTTTGACGCAGGATCCTGCCGGAAGGGATGGGGCAAAGTGATAAGGCGGGAACTTGCCCGGCTGTGTCCTGATAAGGGTGCGCGAACAACCGGAATCCAGTTTAAGGATGCAGTCATGCGTGCCTGAAGCTGATAAGAAGGGGGCAGCACTATGAGCTTGAGCCGATCATCCCGAACATGAATAAAAGTGAAAAGTTTGGCTTCCGCTGAAATTCAGTAAGGTCTTCAAACTTTTATTTTGAAGCCTAAGAAAAATGCTGAAATCCGTGCTTGGAATTGACAACCTCACCGCCATTCGTTACACTGAATCCGTTATCGTATCAAATTAAATAAGGAAGGGTTAGACTATGAGTATTTTAACACTGGAGCACTGCAGCCACAGCTTTGGCGGCCGCAGTATTTTTGAGGACGTCTCGTTCCGCCTGTTAAAAGGCGAACACGTCGGGCTGCTGGGAGCCAATGGCGAGGGCAAGAGCACGTTTATGAAAATCATTACGCGCAAGCTGGAACCGGAGGAAGGAAAAATCACCTGGAGTAAGAACGTGAAGGTCGGCTATCTGGATCAGCACGCCGTGTTGGAACCGGGAATGACGATCCATGACGCTCTGGCGCAGGCCTTTGCCGGGCTATTCGATATCGAAAAACAGATCACGGCCGGTTATGAAAAGATGGCAGACTGCACGGAAGACGAGATGAACGAGCTGCTGGAACAGATCGGCGAATGGCAGGATACGCTGGAACACCATGATTTCTACCAGATCGACGTCAAGATTGAGGAAGTCGCCCAGGCGCTGGGGCTGAGCGAGATCGGGCTGGATCGGGACGTCAGCGAATTGTCCGGCGGCCAGCGCACGAAAATTCTGTTAGCGAAGCTGCTTTTGGAAAAACCGGACATTCTGCTTCTGGACGAACCGACCAACTATCTCGACGAGCAGCATATCCGCTGGCTGAAAACCTATCTGCAGAACTATGAAAACGCGTTTATCCTGATTTCTCACGATATGCCGTTTACCAACGAGGTCGTCAATCTCATCTACCATGTGGAAAACTGCCGGCTGACCCGCTATGTCGGCAACGTCGACGAATTCCACCGCCTGTACGAACAGAACAAGCTGGCGCTGGAAGCGGCGTATCAGCGTCAGCAGCAGGAAATTGCCCGAATGGAGGATTTCGTCGCCCGCAACAAGGCGCGCGTTGCGACCCGCGGCATGGCGAATTCCCGCGCAAAGAAGCTGGCGAAGATGGAACGGATTGAGCTGAGCGCGGAAAAGCCGAAGCCGACGTTCCGCTTTCAGATGGGGAAAACCCCGGGCAAGGTCATCTTTTCCACAAGCGATCTGGTGATCGGCTATGACGAACCACTGTCCAAACCGATCAACCGGGTGCTGGAAAAGGGTCAGAAAGTGGTGATTACCGGCGCGAATGGACTGGGCAAGACAACGCTGATGAAAAGCCTGATGGGGCTGATCCCACCGGTCAGCGGTTCCGTCCAGCTGGGTGAGCATGTACAGATCGGCTATTTTGAACAGGAAATCACCGAGCCGATCCGCCGCACCTGCATCGAGGAATTGTGGCAGACCTATCCCGCCTATTCCCAATATGAAATCCGCAGCGCGTTAGCCCGGTGCGGCTTGACGACGGATCAGATCGAAAGTCAGGTGATGGTGCTGTCCGGGGGGGAACAGGCGAAGCTGCGGCTGTGCAAGCTGCTGAACACGCCGTATAACGTGCTTTTTCTGGACGAACCGACCAACCATCTCGATCAGGACGCCAAGGACGAGCTGCACAAAGCAATCGCTGAATATCCGGGAACGGTGCTGCTGGTCTGTCATGAAAAAGAATTCTACACCGATCTGGCAGACGTCGTCTGGGATTTAAGCGAAGTCAGTCTGCGCCGCTGATCACGTATGCGCCGCCCGCTTTGATGCTAAACTAACGATGACGAACCGACGTCGTCGAAAGGAGAAGGAAAAACATGAACCTGAAAAAAATCGGACTGGCGCTGGCGGCATCCGCGCTGATCCTGTCCGGCAGCGGCTGCGCGCTGTTTTCCGCAAAAAAAGCGAGTCCCGCGCCGCAAGCGCAGACGGGAACCACGGAAGTTCAAAAAGCTTTCGATGAATTCCTGATGGAGGAAACCCGCCGCCAGCTGACGCAGGACGCCCTGACGCTGCATTTTTCAGCGACGGATCCCGCGGCTCTGGGCATCCGTGAGAAACCGATGACGCTGGGCAGTCTGAGCGAAGCCGATGAACTGCGCCATCAACAGGAAACCGAAGCCGCGCTGCAGAATTTACTGAAGTTCAAGCCGGAGGATCTCACGGCCGTCCAGCAGCTCAATTATCAGCTGCTGCAGCGCGATCTGGAACAAACGTCAGCGATGAACGAATACATGCCCCTGCAATTTCTGTTCGAGCCGAACCAAGGCTTGATCGGCGCGTTAAATCAGAACTTCCTCGAGTTCCGCATGGAAACGGAAGAGGACGTCCAGCTGTATCTGACGCTGCTGGCGGATGTAGAACGCTATCTTAACGAAGCTGTGACCTATACTCAAAACCAGGCTCGGCGCGGCTACTTCCTGCAGGATGAAACCCTCGACAGCACGCTGGCCGAAATCGACCGGTTTGTGGAAAAGGTAGACGACAATGCCCTGATCGTTAATTTTCAGGAAAAGCTGGCCGCGATTGACAGCCTGAGCGACGAGCAGCGTCAGCGCTATGCCAACGAGAATGAAACGCTGATGAAGGAAACCTATCTGCCAAGCTACCGTCATGTCCGGGAAGAACTGGAAGCCCTGCGCGGCAGCGCCAAGGGGCAGGGCGGTCTGGCGGCAGCGTATGGCGAGCAGGGCCGCGCTTATTACCAGCTGTTGATGCAAGCCAAAACCGGCACCGATCAGACGATCATGGAGCTGGCCAGTGAGCTGGAGAATTTCCTGATTCAGAAGCTGCAGCGCATGCAGACGCTTCTCCAGCAGGATCCAAGCCTGCTGGAGAAGCTGGAAGCTGTGGAATTCCCGACCGTCGACGCGGCGGAGCTGTTAGCGGAATTTGAAAAGAAAATGACGGAAGTGGTGCCGGAAATCCCCTCGATCCGCTATACCGTCAGCTTCCTTGATGCGAGTATCGCCAGCGAGAATACGATCGCCTACTATCTGATTCCACCGCTGGATCAGGAAACGGAAAATATTATGAAGGTCAACCCTGCCTATGCCGACAATTCCGAAACACTGTGGACTACGCTGGCGCATGAAGGCTTTCCGGGACATTGTTACCAACATAACTATTTTCAGAATACCGATCCTCACCCGATCCGCCGTGTCCTTTCGGAAACTGCCTACGCGGAAGGCTGGGCGGAAATCATCGCGCTGGAAGCTTACCGCTGGCTGGGCATCGACGATGAAAATCTGATTGAAACCCTGCAGATCAACGCAATGTTCGGCTACTATCTGCAATCCCTGTGCGATATGGGGGTGAACGGCTTAGGCTGGAGCGAAGCAGATCTGACAAGCTACCTGAGCAATTTCGGCTATGAAGACGCAGCGGCACAGATTTATCCTCAGCTGGTTGCCAACCCGGGCGTGCTGCTGCCATACGGCGTGGGCGAAATGAAGATGGAACAGCTGCGCGATCAAGCCCGCGAAGCCCTGTCGGATCGGTTTGATCAGAAGGACTTTTACAGCGTGATCCTGGATAACGGTCCGCGTCCGTTTGACTTGATTGAACAAGACGTCCAGACGTATATCCAATCCCAGAAATGAGGAATGCTGAATGAGAATCCGTCAAGCCAGTCCGCAGGATGCACAGGGTCTGGCAGAAGTTCACGCACTGAGCTGGCAGGCCGCGTATGCCGGCTGATCGATCCCGAATTTCTGAAAACCCGCACCCTTCAGCGCAGCTTGGAAACGTTTAAGCGAAATGGCTGCGCGGAGATCTGGCTGGCAGAACAGGCGGACAAGATCGTCGGTTTCTGCCGGATCGGCAGGGAAGAAAACAACGGTGAACTGCTGGGCGAGATCGTGGCGCTGTATCTGCTGCCCCAGTTTCAACGTCAGGGGATCGGCAAGCAGCTGATGCAGGCAGGAATTGATCAGCTGCGCCAGCGCGGCTATTCCATAATTGTCCTGTGGGTTCTCAAGTCGAATGTCCAGGCCCGCCAGTTTTATGAACACTGCGGATTTACGGCCGAGCCTGTGGAAAAGACGTTAGACATGGGTACGCCGCAGATTGTTGTGCGGTACCGGCTGACCTGCGAATCTTAATGCAAGGATTTTGAAAATAGAGTAGAATAAGAAGGAAAGAAAAGGAGCGAACAAATTATGGGTTTAATTCAAGGTAAAATTACGATGGCCAACGGAGCGGAAATTCCGTTTGAGCTGTATCCGGACGAAGCGCCGATCACCGTCGCCAACTTCGTCAAGCTGATTAAGGAAGGCTATTACAACGGCAAGACTTTTCACCGCGTCATTCCGCATTTCGTTTCCCAGGGCGGCTGCCCGTATGGCACCGGCGCAGGCGATCTGGGCTACACGATTCCCTGCGAAACGAAAAACAATCCGCACAAGCATATCGCGGGCGCGATGTCGATGGCTCACCGCGGCAAGGACACCGGCTGCTGCCAGTTCTTCATCTGTCATGATCCGCAGCCGCATCTGGACGGCGTGCACACGGTCTTTGGTCAGGTGACGGACAACCTCGGCGCTGTCCGCGCCATGCGCAACGGCGACGTCATGGCCAAGGTGGAAATCACTGAAGAATAATCAATCTTTAATTTAACTCTGCTTCTCCCAAAGCAAGGATTTCAGGAGAAGCAGAGTTTTTCTTTGGCCGGGTCTGATTTCCTTCTTGCCGGCACTTATATTCCTAAGTTTTCAGGCATCATAAAAAATATATATCAAAAAATGAATAAATTCATGAAAAACTTGAAATAAACAATGTATTTATTATCTGTAAAAATTGATTATGATAGAGGATGTAATTCCTATTTAATTGAAATTAGTAGAAATAAGAAAAAATGATAAATTTATTTTTTACCTCCTTCTTTCGCAATAAATGTTATTTGAAATTTCTACTTATTTTTAGTTTACGTGATAATTCTTCGTTCTCTTTTTCAGCTATTCTTTCAAAATTATTTACCTGCAAAAATATTATTGCCATATATGGGAATAATCTGGAAACCACGTTGCTATCATAGAACCGCAAAAAACAAAAGAAAGGAAGCTGAACTATGGAATACGTCACATTGATATCGAATAGAATTCGGGAATTATGCAAACAAAGAGGAAATATTTCATTCTACAAATTATCCGAAATGTCCGGCGTGAGCACGTCCACTCTGGAGAACATCATCAAAGGACATACCAAGAATCCGGGAATCGCGACGATTCATCAATTAGCGTTAGGTTTTAATATGACCATCGCTGAATTCTGTGATTTTGACGAAATGAACATGTATGAATTCGTCGAGGAGGAAAACGAAGTCGCCGGCTGACGCCGGGCTTTTAACAGGAATCCAACGAAAAGGCAGTCTTTTTCAGACTGCCCTCGACTTGGATTTTTTCAGCATGCGATTTTCTTTCCTGATCTTTTTCTTCAGCTGTTTTTTCTCTTTCTCACTTAACGGATAATCCAGAGAGTAGAGATGAGCGTCCTGATATTTGATTTTCTTGTCATATTTGACCACCGCTACCCACTTCAGCTTGTGCTCCAGCTTGGATTTCTTCGGCCGCAGATACAACAGTGCCGTATCGAGAATTTCATATTTCTCATTCATAAAGTCGATCCGGGCGATCGGCGTCTGCCACTGTCCGGAATAAACGACCAGTCCTTTGACGACAAGGAAGGAATTCTGAATGGTTGTGCTGTCGAAGGTGAACTCAGCCTGTTCGATCTCTTTCAGATCGCTGGTTAACTTATCCGCGTTGCGCTTGCCGATCAGTTCGTTGCGCTCCATCAACAGTTCTACGATCCACGATAAGAACAGGATGACAACCACTATCGGAATGATGAACCAGGCATACTGACTCTGTAAGAACAAGACGATCTTCCCCAGGAAAGGAACGTGCATGACGTAGATGCCGACGATATCCTGCCGGTATGTGTGATATTCATCCAGCCCTTCATAAGCATAGGCTTGTGTATAATACCGTACCCGGCCATCCGATTCTACTTCGGTCTTGGCTAAAGTATGCGTCAATACTGTATCTTCCCCCAGCCGGTTCGCATGGAAGGTAATAATTGTACCGGGAACCAGCTCATCATCGGATTGTATGTTCTTCGACAACACCAGCGAATAGGTTGGAATCTTCGGTTCCATACTTCCGCTCAATACCGTATAGAATTGAAAACCGGTTAGTTTGATCATGGTATCGGGAAAGAACAACATTCCCAAGATATAGCAGAACAAAACAAAAGATATAAATCGGAATATCCAATTTACAATCTTCGGTTTAACTCTCCACTTTTTCTTTGTCCCCATGTTACTATCCCCGCAGTTATCTCTATTTTATCAGTATTCAGGTTAGAATCAAAGATACTTTTAAAAAAGCCATCCGAAGATGGCTTAAATATATACTAATTAGTCGCTGGAACGAGCGTCGCTGTTATTGTAGCAGTTACATCATCTAAACTAGTAGGAGCATCATCTGGCATAGTAAATGCAGCTTTTATAGTATAATCTCCTGCATCAATCGGTTTGGTAAGATCAATCTTTTCCGCCCCCTTGTATACCTCAATAGTAGGGTTATTATTAGTAATATCACCAGATAAACTTGCGGAAGGAGTCAATTTAACCTCATGATTTGATGGCTCAACAGAAATTGGCATCTCAACTGTATATACAGGAGCTGACTCTAAAGCACGACTATCTTCGTTGTTTGAAACACTAAATTCATCAGCCCCTGATAATGTGGACGTGACTGTAACGGGCTTAGCAATTGTAATTAGATGTGCATTAGTAACACTCAATTTATCCCACGCCGCATAAGACCCCGTGGTCGCCGCGACGATCGCCGCACCGGTCATGAAACCAAGAATCGCTTTTTTCTTCATTATAATATTCCTCCTCTTAATTAGAATATGTTTACATCTTTATTATAATGGGGAAAAAGGGGAGAGAGTAATACCAATAAAGTATAGCCTGGTTATGCTTTTTGTGAAAATATACCTTAGTAAAATAACGTTATACCGCAAGTGATGAACAAAACAAATCCAGAAAGAGCTTGGCTTCGTTAGATAAGGTATGCCGCTGGCGTTCGATCCAGACCAAATGACGAGAGACATTGTCAGTTTCCACAGGGATGGAAGCGATGCCGCCTTTCTTGAGATCGGCGGCCTGCCAACAGTTGCCGAACATGAACGAATCACTGTGCTTCAACAGATTGATCATCGTGTGGTAATTGTTAACAGTCACGGTCTTCTTGAAATTGGTCAGTTCCTGATCGCCAACTTTGAAGGTGTAATTGAGCTGGGTGTAGAAATCCTGCGGCATCCGCAGATAGGTCATGTCCAACAGCTCGGACGTGGTAATCGTACTTCGGCTGGCTAATGGGTGCGACTGGGCGAGATGAACATAAACCGCATCCTTCTTGATCGAATGCATCTGCAAGCCCTGAACTTTGATCACCTTGGTCATGACGCGATGCTGCACGGAGTTCAACGTCAGAATCGCGATCTCGGATCCCTGATCGCTGACGTTCTTGATCGCCTGTTCGATGCCCGTTTCCTGAATATTGATGACCGCATGATCGCTGGGGACTGACTTGAAGTATTCCTGCACGATCGCATCTTGAAGCAGAAGCATTGCCGTTGATACCTGCAGGCGGGTTTCCACAACCGCGTGGTACGTTTTCTTTAACCGTTCGATTTCCTCAAACTGGGAAAGAATGCTGTGGGCATAATAATACAAGCTCTGGCCGACCGGAGTCATTTCAATCCCATGATTATTGCGGATTAACAGCTGGACGCCCAGCTCGTCTTCCAACGCCTGAACGGTTCGGGATAAAACCGGCTGGCTGATGTACAGAATTTCAGCCGCTTTGTTGATGCTTTTCTGATCGGCGATGGCGACGTAGTAGGATAACGCTTTGACGTCCATTCAAATCACCTGCTTTACTTATCTTTATCATACCATAAAACAAGCCGGTTCCCGATTAATTTGATCGGGAAATGAACAAGATAAAAGAGAAAGATGAAAACTCAAAAATAGGCTGGCAGAATTACCCCAGTTCATATAAAATAAGAGAAGATCCGTGGGAAACCCAGGAGGAACCATTTCATGAAACGCCATTCACAAATTTATGATTACACGATGATTCTGTTCGGCTCGGCGCTGTTTGCGGCTTCGATTAATCTTTTCGTCGTTCCGGTCAATCTCTATAACGGCGGAATTGTCGGACTGTCGCAGATTATCCGGTCCGTGCTGGTCAGTCGGATGGGAATGCGTTTCAGTTTCGATATCGCGGGCGTGATCAACTTTTTAATCAATGTGCCGCTGTTTTTTATGGCCTTTCGCTCGCTGAGCCGGAAATTCTTTCTTGGGACGCTACTTTCACTGATCACCCAGACTGTCTGCTTCTCGCTGATTCCCATTCCAGTCGTGCCGATTCTGGACGATGTGTTGGCTTCGCTCATCATCGGGGCGATCGTCGGGGCATTGGGCATCGGGATGACGCTGGTCAGCGGGGCCAGCGGCGGCGGAACAGATATCGTCGGCGTGTATGCCGCGCTGCATTGGAAAGCGTTCAGCGTCGGGAAGATCCAGCTGCTGTTCAACGCGCTGGTGTACAGTCTGTGCGCGTTCCTGTTTGATCTGCCGATCGCGATTTACAGCATTATCTATGCGGCGGTATATTCATTTGTGCTCGATAAGGTTCACCTGCAGAACATCGAGATGAGCCTGATGATCTTTACCAAGAACCCGGAAATCAAAAACCGGATCCTCAAGGATTTTGTGCGCGGGGTGACGTATTGGAAGGGCTTAGGCGCCTATACCCAGACGGAAACCGAGGTTCTGGTCACCATTGTGTCGAAGGATGAGGTCAATGAACTGCGCCGGATGATTACGCAGCTGGATCCCAAAGCTTTCATCATCGTCAACGAGGGCTTGCAGATCACAGGCAACTTTATCAAACGGTTAGTAGAATAAACAACCCGCAAAATGCAATAAAAAAGTTAAGAATTCGACAAAACTTGTCAGAATTCCGCTATATTCAAAGTGGGCCTTTCATGATAAAATAGAAGCGAGGTGTTAGATATGAAAATTGAGTTTAAACAGTTAAATGAACTCGCGCAGAAAAAAGCAGAGAAACTGTTAAAGGAAATCAGCTTAACGGTGAAAGACGTTGATTTTGATGTAACAGGCGCTGATATTACGATGATTGTTAAAACGACGCAGGAAGTCATTCATCTATAAATCACCGGGATCCCTGGTGATTTTTTCTTATGAAGAAGCAACGAAAATGGAATCGGCTGCAGGGAATCGCCGCAATCGCGGGCGTACTTTTGGTTGTGCTGGCGGCTTTGGATTTTCTTCCGGCGGTCAACGCGCTATTGAAAAGCGGCGACGAACAGGCGATCCGGCTGTACTTTCGCGCGCTGGGGCTGAAGGGCGTGTTGTTTCTGATTCTGCTTCAGGCGGTGCAGGTGATCACGTCGCTGATTCCCGCGCTGTCGCTGCAGGCGGCGGCCGGCGCCAGTTATGGGCCTTTGTTGGGGACGATCATAATTCTGACCGGGATGGTTTTGGGCAACGGCGTTGTCTATCTGTTTGCGGAAAAACTGCTCGGCCAGCTGTCGCCAAAGTCGAAGATCACGCGGATGCTGGAACGTTTCCGTCACTGGCTGGCGGGGAAAAACAAAGAACTCTATTGCTTTTTAATGTTTCTTCTGCCGGTCCTGCCCAATCTGGTCAAGCCCTATCTGGCGGCGGTGTCGGACGTCCGCTGGCCGGTTTTTCTGTTTTCCTGCGCACTCGGCTCGATCATTCCGGTGCTGGCCGGTTCGCTGATCGGAAACTTCCTGATTGAAGGCAGGGTGCGGGAAGCGATGATGGTTGCCCTTCCCGCCGTCCTCGCCGCGCTGGCGGCCGCCTGGATCCAGAAACGCCGCGCTGATCGCGGGAGTGAATCGGGAAAATGAATGAGAAATGGACAATCAAACAAGATTGTCCGCTTTCATGAAACTGGAAATTTGTGTATAATAAAGCCATTGCGAAAGGAATCTGACGATGAAAAAAACATACTTCTTTGATTTGGACGGCACGCTGCTGCCGATGGATCAAGATCAATTTGTCCACAGTTATTTTTCCCGCCTGGCGAAGAAAATGGCGGGGAAGATCGACCCGAAGCAGCTGGTCGATACGATATGGAAAGGCACCGGCGCAATGGTGACCAACGATGGCCGGGCTACCAATGAACAGGTGTTCTGGCAGGTGTTTGATCGCCTGACCGGCTTGCATCATGAAACGCTGGAGGATGAATTCCTCGACTACTACCGCAACGAATTCAACGAAGCGGTCGAAGCCTGCGTGCCGACGCCGCTGGCGAATAAGATTGTAAAACGGTTTAAAGAAAAAGGTTATACGTTAGTGCTGGCGACCAACCCGATCTTTCCGCGGATCGCTACGGAAAACCGGATCCGCTGGGCCGGATTGGATAAAAACGACTTTGACTGGATCACAACCTTTGAGGTTTGCCGCTATTGCAAGCCGAATCCGAAATATTATGAAGAAATTCTCACCCGGTTGAATCTGGATCCGAAGCAGTGCGTCATGATCGGCAACGACGTCAAGGAAGACATGACGGCCCGTTCGCTGGGGATGGAAGGCTGGCTGATCACCGACTGTTTGTTAAACACGGAAAACCTGCCGGTGGAATGCGAGTTTGAAGGCACGCTGGCTAAGCTGCAGGAAAAAATTGAAACGCTGGAATAAAATAAAAAAAGTCTAGAACAGACGCAGCTGCCGTTCAGACTTTTTTTTCGTTATGAGTTGATCGTCAGGCTGCAGATGACCGATCAGCAGCGTGGATTCAGGATCGTGCCGGGCTTGCCGCGAGGCGATCTGAGCTTCGTCAAAGTTGGCGTAGCAATAGCGGCAATGGTGGGCGCAGCAGTTGTATTCGCCCAAATCCGTGACTTGCAGGCAATGACAATGCGCCCGCGCCTGGGTCAGCGGATATTCCAACGTTTTCCCGGTCAGCTCCCGCAGCCATTCTGCGTCGATGCAGCTGCGGTTTTCAATGCCGGCGCTGCGCAGATCCAGATTCTCGGCGCACAGCTGCAGGCGCATTCCATAACGGCTGCCGATGTCAGCCAGCCGGCACGCCAGAGCTGTAAATCGCGGCAGCGAATCCGGCTGCCAGTTCAGCTCGTGCTGATGCTTCAGGGTATTTTTATAGAAGTCGAGATGACTGATGATGACCTGCGTGCAGGAACCTGCCAGCTGTTGGCAGCAGCGCTCAAACGCCCGGCAATGAAACGCTTCGTCATAACGTTCGGATAAGAAAATCGGATCATACCGCAAAATCATGTGGGAAGGGCCAAGCTTGCAGGCGAGTTGCCGGAAGCTTTCCAGAACCTGCCGCTTATCCGACAAGCCTGGTTCGATCTCTGGGCCATAGGGCGTCACCGTGATCTGAAAACCGACCGCATAGTCACGGAAGACGTCCATCTTATCCAGCATCGGCGTTGGATTCTTGGTCATGAAGATGACCGCGTCGACCTGACCGGGCGAACAATCCACGCGCAGCACCTGCCGGGGCGCGAACGGATTGCGGATATCGACGAGGCCGGCCTGGAATCGATTCACAAGCCAGTCACTGTAAAATGCGCACAGATCGGTGCGCTGGGAACAACATAGAAGCATGCCGCCAGCCTCCTTTTCCGGTTTAATATATCATAAAGACATTAAAAAAGGCAGTCCTGTGACTGCCGGAAAGACAGCTTGTGAGAGCGAAGCGCCGGATCAAAGCAGATACGGCAGAAAGAGCGTCGCCAGCCCGAGAAAGAAGAAGAATCCCAGGACGTCGGTGACCGTCGTCACGAAGACGGAGGAGGCCAGCGCCGGATCGACGTTGATTTTCTTGAGGATGACCGGCACGGCGTAACCTGCGATTGTCGCAAACGCCATGTTCAGCAGCATCGCCAGTCCGACGACCAGTCCGAAAATCGGATTCTGCTGCATGACGCCGCAGAGCAAGGCGACGACCAGACCGATGCTGACGCCGCTGAGAATACCCACGCCGAACTCCTTGAAGAAGACCCGCCGGGCGTTGTCGCCGGTTAACTCGCCCAATGCGATGCCGCGGACGACGATCGTTAACGATTGGGTGCCGGCGTTGCCGCCCATTCCGGCGATAATCGGGTTGACCGCCGCCAGCGCGACGACCTTTTCGATTGTGCCGGAGAAGACGGCGACGACGGAAGAGGCCAGAAACGCTGTAAGCAGATTGATAAACAACCACGGCAGACGGCTTTTCAACGATTCGATCAGACTGCCGTCGACTTTTTCTTCCTCATTGATCTGCGCCAGTCGGTGGATATCTTCCGTGTTTTCTTCTTCAATGATGTCCATGACGTCGTCAACGGTGATGACGCCGAGAATATGATCCTGCTCGTCCACAACCGGCATCATCAGGAAGCTGTACTTGCTGAATATCCGCGCGACTTCCTCCTGATCGGTCGAGGCCGGCACGGAGATGACGTTCGGATTGGCGATGTCGCAGATCTGCGTGTCAAAGCTGTGAGCGACGATTTCCCGCAGGGAAACGACTCCGGTCAGCACGTTGCTTTGATCGACGACGTACAGGTAGTACGCCATTTCCGCTTCCTGCGCCGCCTTTTGCAGATATTCCAACGTCTGCAGCACGCTCATGTGCTGGGATAGACTGATAAACTCCGTCGCCATCAATCCGCCGGCAGTATCGGCATCGTAGCTCAACAGCTCGCGGACCTCCTGGCGGTCTTCGACGTTCATCTTGCTTAAGACGTCTTCCGATTCCGCCTCGTCCAGAACGGAAACCAGGTCGGTAATTTCATCAGACGACATTTCTTCGAGGATGACCATCTGCTCGGTATCGGAGAAATGCGACAACAAGCCATATTTCTCCTCATCTTCTTCCTCATCGACAATTTCGGCGAGGATGTCCGAAGGCAGACGTTTCATGATGACGTCTTCGTCATCTTTGTATTCATGAATGACTTCCAGAATGTCAACCGGGTGGATAAACTCGATCATCTCTGCCAGCTGATCATCCGTGGCGTGCAGCAGAAAATTCCGCAGTTCTTCTTTACTGATTTCTAATTTCATACGATCTCCTTAATCCGGAAGAACCGGCGCCGTGCGTAAAAAAGCGTCGTCCAGGTCAATCTGCCGCCGGATCATGCCGGCGCAGGCTCAAAGCCTGACGGACTGGCTGGACTGCGTTTCCAATGCTTTCATTATAGTCTTATTTCCCCCGTCAAAACAACTGTTCACGCAGTTATTTTCAGGGAAATTTGAAGGTGATCAACACGAAAGCGTTGTTCGGCCATGTGAAGGTGTTGACAAAGTGAGGGGAAGTCTGTACAATGAAACCGAACATGATCGGTTTTGAGTCAGAGAATCCAGAGGGAGGATAAAAAATGAGCATCAGAAAAGCAATCACCGCGGTTCTGGCGTTGTCGATCACTTTCAGCGCCGCCGGCTGCGGTTCACCAAAATCAGAAGCGGCGCCAGCTTCGCCGCTGTTGGCAGTCAAAGACGGAACTTATCCGGGAACAGGCGAAGGCCACGGCGGAACGCTCGCCGTTCAGGTTGAGGTCAAAGACCATAAAATCACTGCGGTAACGGTCGGCGACCATCAGGAAACTGCCGGGATCTGCGATGCGGCGCTGGAAAAAATGCCGGTTCGGATTATGGAGACGCAGTCGTTGGGCGTCGATACGGTGACCGGGGCGACGGAAACATCCAATGCGATTCTGCAGGCATGCGAAGCCGCTCTGGGGGCGGCGGGCGCGGACATTGACGCACTGAATGTCAAAGCGGAAACCACCGCGAAGGAAGAAAAAATTGAAAAAGACGTCGACGTCGTGATCGTTGGCGGCGGCGTGGCCGGATTGTCGGCCGCGGTTGAAGCTTCGGCGGCGTCAAAATCCGTACTGCTGATTGAAAAAATGGGCGTGCTGGGTGGCAGCACCAGTCTGTCCGGGGGCAAGCTTCTGGCTGCGGACAGCGTATTCCAGCGCGAACAGGGGATTGAGGACAGCCCCAAATTGTTCTCTGATTTTCTGATCGAGCTGGGCCAGCATCATGTCGATGAAGACAAACTGAAAATGATTGCGGAACGTTCCAGCGCCAATGTTGACTGGCTGATTGAAAACGGCGTGGAATTTTCCGATCAGATCGACACGCCAAACCCGAAAATGCAGCCCAACCGCGGCTTGAACGCAGCCGCGGGCAGCGGCGCCGGGTTTATTCTGCCGCTGCAGAAAAAAGCTGAGGAAGCGGGCGTGGAAATCATGACCGAAACCCGCGGCGAAAAACTGATCGTGAATGAACAAGGCGAGGTTGTCGGCGTAGAAGCCACGCAATCGACGGGCACCTCCGTGCTCATCCATGCGGAGGCCGTGATTCTGGCGAGCGGCGGTTATGATCGCAATCCGGAATTAAAAAAAGAATATTCGCCGACCTATGCGGATTCCATTACCAATGTCGGCGCAGGCAATGAAGGCGACGGCTTGCTGATGGCGCGGGAAATCGGCGCGCAGATCGTCGGCAACGACAGCGCGATCGCACAGATTCTGCCGTTTGGCGCGGCGATGCAGGACTTATTTACTTATGCCGGGCTGTTTGTCAGTCTGGACGGCCAGCGGTTTATGGACGAATCGCTGCCGCGCCCGGCCCGGACGCCGGTCGTCCTGGCGCAAACCGGTCAGCCGAAATATTTCATTCTGCTGGATGCGGCCCGGGCAACGGAGAATGTTCAGGCTGCCGTGGACGCCGGCACTGCGTATTCCGGCGCAAGCTTGGAAGAACTGGCAGCCGCTGCCGGGATGGATCCGGAGAAACTCACGCAGACGGTTCAGCGGTATAATGAACTCTGCGCGGCCGGTAACGATGAAGACTTTAACAAAAACGCCGACTTGATGCAGCCGGTCGAGGAAGGTCCGTACTATGCGGTTTTATGTACGATGAACACGTCCGGAACCTTTGCCGGTCCGCTGACGACGATGGACGCCGAAGTTGTGAACGAACAAAATCAGGTAATTCCGGGATTATATGCCGCCGGCGAAGTCAGCAGCGGCGATCTGTTCTATAAGGAATATCCAGGCAGCGGCACTGCGATTCAATCGTTTATTACAATGGGCCGGATCGCGGGGCAGCAGGCCGCCCAATACGCTTTGGAAAAAACGAAATAAAGACCGCGCGTAAGTCATAACAAAAGTGAAGCCGTTTTTCCTGTAAGGAAGCTGCTTCACTTTTTTTGATTGTGCTCTGGTTAAGCCGCAATCAGCGTGATCAGGTGATTCACCTGCTTCATCAGCTGCTCGCCGACAGGATAATCGCCGTTTTCCATGCAATAGCGGATTGAATTGCCAAGGATCAGCGTAAAAAGATGATCCAGCACCTCCTGGGCGGCGTACTCCGGCTTCATCTGTCCTTTTTCCGCAGCCCGGATTAAAAGCTCCCGCACGATCTGACGGTATTGCGACAGACTGTCTGACTGATAATGTGTGATGTTGTAAGCATATAAAAACTGCAGGCGATCCAACGACGTTTCTTCCAAGAATGAAATTTGAAAACGAACGTAAGCCCGCAGATTTTCCCATTCGTCGGCACTTGTCAGATTCAATCGCTCGTTTTCCCGCGCCCGCTGGGCGTTGCTGCGGAATAATTCGACGATCACGTCTTCCTTTGCCTGAAAATAATGATAGAAGCTGCCGATGGAAACCCCCGCCTGTTCGCAGATTCCGCGGATTGTGATCTCCGAAAAGGCCCCGTCGGCGATCAGCTGCCGCACCTGTTCTAAAATTTTCTCTTTGTTTGACTTCTTTTTCATGGGTTTATTATACCACAAGCTGCTTTTTTTGGATTCCCCCGGATTGCAAGGTTTTTTACGTCATGTTTATTAGGAGTGACAACAGGATAGCTCACGAATCGCTGTGAGCGTGATCACAAGAAAAGTAACGCTGGACAAGAACGCCCACCTCGCAAGTTGTATTTAACCATCCTGACCGGGACAAGCCGGCCAAATAAAAACTTCATCGGGTATCCGATGAAGCTTCCTCAGCTTTGCGTTTTAAATCAGCCTGCCGTTTTTCATAAGAATAAAGACAGCCGCAGTAATCCTGCCGGTACAGCTGATGCAGCCGTGACAGCTCCTGTCCCCGGTCGATGCCCTTTTTCTTTTTGAAATCCGAATAGAAATACGGGACGTCCGGGTATTTGTGCGACAGCTGCCGGCCGATTTCGTTTAATTTCTGACTGTCCTTCTGCCGGCTGATCGTCATGACAGTCGTAAAATAATCGAAGTGATGCTCGCTGGCGTACCGGTAAGCTTCGTCCATTCGCAGACCATAGCACAGAAAGCAGCGGCCCGCTCCCTCCGGCTGATCCTTCAGAACGGATAACCGTGCGGTAAATTCCTCGTTTTGATAAGGTGGGACAATCAAGCTGACCGGATGGGGCAGCGTCGGATTCACCTCGTTCAGGTATCGTTTTAATTCATTCAGCCGGCGCTGATATTCCGCCGCCGGATAAATGTTGGAGTTGTTGTAATAAATCGTAACTTCAAACACGCCGCTGAGAAATTCCAGCGGAAACGCGCTGCACGGCGCGCAGCAGGCATGCATCAGCAGCCGCGGATGCCGGCCTTCCGCCTCGATCCGCGCCATTTCCTCCACGCTCATTTTCCAATAGTTGATCTTCGGTTTGGAACTTGCCAGTCGTTTATTCTGTTCCATAAGCTATTCGATGAACATACTGTCGCCGAACGAGAAGAAGCGGTATTTCTCGTCGATCGCCGCCTGATAAGCCGTCATGATCTGTTCTTTGGTCGCAAACGCGCTCACAAGCATGACCAACGTCGACTTCGGCAGATGGAAATTGGTGATCAAACCGTCGATCGCTTTGAATTGATAACCAGGGAAAATGAAAATATCGGTATCTTCATGACACTCGCGGAACTTGCCATACTTGCTCATGATCGCTTCCAATGTCCGGCAGCTGGTCGTACCGACCGCGATGATTCGCCGGCCTTCCGCTTTTGCCTGATTCAGCCGGTCTGCCGTGGCCTGATCCATCATGAAGAATTCCGAATGCATGTGATGATCGGCGATATCCTCAGTATCCATCGGCCGGAACGTGCCCAAACCGACATGCAGCGTGATATCCTCAACCTCGACGCCTTTGGCTTTCAGCTGATCGAACAGCTCCGGCGTAAAATGCAGACCGGCTGTCGGCGCAGCGGCGGAACCTTTGACCTTGGCGTAAACCGTCTGATAACGCTCCGGATCCTCCAGCTTTTCCTTGATATATGGCGGCAGTGGAACATTGCCCAGTTTTTCCAGAATCTCATAGAAAATACCGTCGTAGATCATCCGGAACTGACGCAGCCCTTTTTCGCCGATCCCGATGCATTCCGCTTTCAGCTCGCCTTCGTTAAACGAGATGATAGTGCCCAGCTTGACCACTTTGGCGTTGCCGACCAGACATTCCCACTCGTCGCCTTCCTGCCGCAAAAGCAGCAGTTCGACGTGCGCGCCGGTTTCCTCTTTCGTGCCGAACAGCCGGGCTGGAATGACGCGCGTGTTGTTGCGCACCAGCACGTCGCCCGGTTTTAAATAATCGACGATATCGTAGAAATGGCGATGTTCAATCGCGCCGGTGGAACGATGCAGCACTAACAACCGTGACGCTGACCGCTTCGCCAGCGGCGTCTGCGCGATCAGCTCCTGCGGCAGCTCAAAATCAAATTCACTTGTTTTCATATCAGAACCCCCTCGAGTCCACGCTGTTCAGATTATATTTCTTAAACAGCTCTGCTTTGAAATCACCGAAGCGGTCTTCCCGGATCGCTTTTCTGGCCTGTTCCGTCAGACTTAACAAAAACCGCAGATTGTGAATCGACATCAGACGACTGCCCAGCCCTTCGTTGCAGCGGAACAAGTGCCGCAGATACGCGCGGCTGTAATTTTTGCAGGTGTAGCAGTCGCATTCCGGATCCAGCGGTCCGAAATCTTCTTCGTATTCCTGCTTCTTGATGTTGATCCGGCCCTGCGAAGTCATCAACGTGCCATGCCGGGCAATCCGTGTCGGCAGCACGCAGTCGAACATATCGACATTGCGCAGAATGCCTTCCAGAATCGCGTCCACCGAGCCGACGCCCATCAGATAGCGCGGCTTCTCCCATGGCAGATACTTGACGCTGTAATCGATCATCTTATACATCGTTTCCTTGGATTCACCGACGGACGTACCGCCGATCGAATACCCCGGGAAATCCATCTCCGCCAGCGTTTTGGCGCACATCTCGCGCAGATCCTGATACTCCCCACCCTGGACGATGCCGAACAACGCCTGTTCCTCCGGACGCTGATGCGCGTCTTTGCCGCGCTTGGCCCAACGCAGTGTCCGCTCCACGCTGTTTTTCATGTAATCATAGGAGCAGGGATACGGAGCGCATTCATCAAAGCTCATGATGATATCCGCGCCGATCTTGTTCTGAATCTGGATTGATTTTTCCGGACTCAAAAATAAGGTAGAGCCGTCAAGATGACTCTTGAAGGTTACGCCTTCTTCCTTAATCTTGCGTCGGTCCGCCAGCGAAAAGACCTGGAATCCGCCGCTGTCCGTCAGCATCGGCCCGGAATAGTTCATGAATTTCTGGACGCCGCCGGCTTTATCGACAATGTCTTCGCCCGGCCGCAGCCACAAGTGGTAGGTGTTGGCCAGAATGACACCGGCCCCCAATGCCTTGATTTCCTCCGGCGACAGAAACTTGACAGTCGCTAAGGTGCCGACAGGCATAAACATCGGCGTTTCTACATCGCCATGCGGCGTGTGCAGGATGCCGCAGCGGGCGCCTGACTGTTTGCACACATGGGTAATCTCAAATCGAATTGCACTCATATATTTTTCACCGCCACTATTCTACCATAAAAGCCCCTTCCCTGAAAGGAAAAGCCGGAATAAGCTGAATCCCGCCGGCATAAGTCTAAAGAAAGAGGAGGCCTGGAATATGGAAGAAAACAAAGAAGAAATTCAATGGATCAGTAAGATTCGCCGGCATTTTCATCTGCGAATCGAAATTTACAACCGCCGCAAGACGATCAAGCAATGTAAAAAGGAGGTCCTCCAAACGACGCTGCAGTTAGGGAAGGTGACGTACCAATGCTTTCTGAATCAAAAGGAAAGCGAGGAGATCGCCGCACTGTCATCGCTGATCCGGCAGCGGCTGGCGACGATCGAAGAATTGGAGCAGCAGATCCGGCAGCTGAAGCAGGGGGAGGAAGAACAGGATTTTCTGGACGCGATGTTTTAACCAAAACGCTGAAACCTGAATTAAATTAACCGATGATACTCTATCCGCTGTCTGAAAACGGAGCGGGATAAAAGAAGGTCCGCGGAAAGTGTAAAGAAGAAAAGGGAAAAATGATAACCAACGCGTTCATCCTATTATATAGGAAAGTGTTGCTTCTGAAAGTCCCGCTTGGAAATTAACTGATTGATATTTATTACAAGGAAGAATTAAGCGAGGGGAAATCCATCCTCTTGCTTTTTGATTGATGCAGGATCTGATTCGATTCTTATCGAAAGCAAAGCGTGGTTTCGCTATATACAAGGAAGTTTTCCCTATCCAGAATTAAAAGACGAACTGGAAAAGAGGAATGGAATAAAAATTGAGTTCATCGCAGATAAATAGAGAATTAGGATCCATAAGGGTAAAAATGACGCCATGAATAAACTTTGAATTCAGGAAACGCGCTCCTTATCGGACATCAAAATAAAAGAAAAAATAATCAAATAAGCGAAAAACACGATAACAAAAGGGGATATGAAAGGGGGAAGAAGAAATCGAAAAAAAAGTTAAAAAATCAGTTGACAGAAAAGGGGTGATTTGGTAATATTAATGAGCACCTCGCGAGAGGGCGTCGATCTTTGAAAACTAAACAGGAAGAAAAGCACAAATACAACGTCAATTCATAAAGCAGCTATTCTAAGGGATAGTGAAGATAAAACAAAGAGCTAACAAACTCTGACAAATGGAGAGTTTGATCCTGGCTCAGGATGAACGCTGGCG